>JBILWF010000470.1:0-3360 GCA_044370075.1 Chthoniobacteraceae bacterium
GCATCTCCTTTTTCCATTCGGTGGCCACCGCAATGAGTTTGTCTGTCATGCCGGGTTCCTGCGCATTGATCGGCGTCTTCTGGCCCGGATCCAATTCCATGTCGTAAAGGCTGCCCGTGGCGTCCAGGCGATACCGGGGCGTGCGCACGCTGACCTTTCCACCCCAAACCGAAAAAATCATGCGATCCGGATCGGGATCCTGTTTTTGCAGCAGAACCGGGGAGAGGTCCCGGCCGTCGAGGGGCAGTTCGCCGATGCGGGGAACCCCGGCGAGCGAGGTGAGTGTGGGCAGTAAATCCAGTGCCGCACTGATGCCTCCAATGCTGCGGCCGGGCGCAATTTTGGCGGGATACCGGATGTAACACACCGAGCGGACGCCGCCTTCATCGGTGCTGCCTTTGATGCCCCGCATCCCTCCATTCCAGCGGGGACTGTTTGGCCCGTTGTCCGAGAAATAGACGATAATGGTGTTATCCTCCAATCCATGCTCCCGTACGCGCGATAGGATGCGGCCCACGTTCCAGTCTTGATTCTCGAGCATGGCGAGCGCGCACCGGGTGGCGTCGATGTGCTTGTCCGAGTTTTCGGATCCGCGCTGTTCGATGGGTTTGTTTTTGAACCGCTCCCAGTATTCCGGGGGCACGGCCCACGGGGTGTGGGGCGTGGTGAAGGGAACGTAGCAAAAGAAGGGACGGTCCTTGTGTTGGTCGATGAAACGCAAGGCGCGGTCGGTGCAGATATCCACGATGTAGCCCTCGGTGCGTACCATGCGTCCGTTTTCCTCCAAGGGGGGATTGAAGTATTCACCCCAGTGGCCCGAGGTGTAGCCGAAATACTCGCCAAAACCGCGCGCAAGAGGATGATAGGGCCACTGGCTCCCATTGTGCCACTTGCCAAAGGCGCCGGTGGCGTACCCCGCAGCTTTGAACGCATCGGCAATGGTTTTTTCCGCGAGATCGAGACGCTCCTGTCCGGTGGAAACCCCGCGCACCCCCGTGCGGGGGTAGTAGCGGCCCGTGAGAAATTCGGCCCGCGTGGGCGAGCAGACCGGACACACGTAGAAGCGTTCGAGCGAGGCTCCCTGGCGCGCGATCGAATCAATGTGCGGGGTCGAAACCTGGCGGTTTCCCGAAAAGCTGGTGTCGCCCCAGCCCGCATCATCGGCCAGCAGCACGATCACATTGGGAGGCGCAGCACAAGCGCTTCCCAAGGTCAGGCAGCAGAGGGCGAATGCGAAAACAAACAGCCGCAAAACGCGTCCGATTCGGGGTGGAAAAACGGATTTCATGGGACCGCAAAAGTCGGTTCGAGTTTCGCGGATTTTGGCGCACGAACCCCGCGCGGGCGAGGACTTCCGTCGGACATTCCGGGCTACGGCAGCTTGAAGAGCACCGGAATGTTGACGCGGGCGGGCACCGCCTGCCCTTCGCGTGTTGCAGGCTTGAAGCGCCACTGGCGCACGGCCTCAACCGCCGCTCGGTCCAGGCGCGGATATCCGCTCGATTTCTCGACCTTCAACGACTCGGGTCGGCCGGCCGCATTGATTTCCACCGACAAAATGACCGTTCCGTGTTCACGCGCCGCCTGGCTTTCCGGAGGATATTTCGGCGCTGCTTTTTCCAAATATCCCGGGCGTGTGCTTTTTCCATCGGCGCCTCCGGGGGCCCCGGAGGCAGCGCCCTGCGTGGAGGCCGTGGCGGAGCCGGTGCGCGGGGCGGAGGAGGCTGAAGGCGAGGGTTTTTTCTCCGCGGCAGGTTGCGGTTTGGGCTTGGGTGTCGGGGGCGGAGGGGGAGGCGGGCGTTGCTCGACGGGCTTGGGGGGCGGCTCGGGAATCGAGATCGTTTCCGGATCCGGCTTTGGTGGCGGGGGAGGCGGCTCGGGTTTGGGAGCGGGCTGCGGCGGTGGAGGTTCCGGCGCGGGGGCCGCGGGTGCGGTTTCGGGGATGGAGCCAACGAGTTCGACCTGCGTGCCTTCCGGTTCCTGAAATTCGAGAGGCGAGATGGGGAGCTGGCTGGGCGGAATGGCGAAGGTCAGCAGCAGGTGGAGACCCAACGCCACGCCGGCGGCAACGCGCAGCCGCCGCGAAAATGCCGCGGACTCCTCCCGGCGCATGCGCCCGGCGGCTGCATTGGAGGAGACGGCGTGCGACGTCATGGCGCGGAAAACGGCGGCCCACCCGCTCAGGGACGGTCCTTGGCGGACTTGATGCGCGTCTCAAAGGCAATGCGTGTGATGCCCTGCAAACGGGCCGCATCCAGCACCTCCATCGCGAGGCCAAGCCGCGCATCCTCGTCTCCGTTAATAAAGATTTTGAGCTCCTCATTGCCCGCACGCAGTTCCGCAAGCCGCGGGCCGAGGTCCTCGATGCGGATTTCCTGTTTGTCCACGTACACCTGCCCGGTGGCCGTGACGCTGATGGTGGTAAAATCCTTTTGCTCCTGCGATTGGCCGCTGGAGGTCGCCGGAAGGCGGACCGCGATCCCGTGGCTCTTGACCATCGACAGGGACACCATGACGAAGGTGGCCAGCAGAAAGAACATGATGTCGATGAGCGGAATGATTTCGATCCGCGCGTGTTTTTTACTGCGGGGCGAGGGGATGACGGTCATGGCTGCGGAGGGGTCGGGGAGTTGGAGGAATGCGAGCTCAGCGTGCCGGGGGGGGCTGTGTGGGTTGCGAAGGTTCCGGGGCGTGCTCGAGATGGATCTCGAGGTGGGCGGCGGCGTCTTGAATTTCGCGACGCGCGTGCTCGAGGCGGGCGTTGAGATAGTTGAAGGGGATGAGCGCGGTGATGGCGATGCCCAGCCCGAAAGCCGTGGCGATGAGCGCCTCGGCAATCCCGCCGGTGATGGCCGTCGGCGCCCCGAGTTCGGTGCCGCCGATCATGTTGAAGGAGCGCATCATCCCGGTGACGGTGCCCAGCAGTCCGAGCAGCGGTGCAAGCGTGATGATCGTGTCGAGCGTGCTCAGGCCGCGGTCGTAGCGCGCAAGCTCCCGTTCGGCCGCTCGCAGCAGCGCGCTTGAGACACTCTTTTCCCCCCGGTGCGCCAGTGCGCTGCAGAGGGTGCGCGCTACAAAGTCGCGGGAGTTTTTCCCCAGATCGAGGGCGGTGTCGGGCTGGTTGCGCTCGACGGCATCAAGCATTGCGTCCACCACGCCGGGGGTGCGCCGGGTCTTTTCCGAGACAATGAACAGGCCGCGTTCAAGGGCGACGGTGAGGGCCACCAGCGAGCAAAGGAGGAGGGGCCACATAATGGGGCCGCCTTTGTGGAAGAGGGGAAGAAGATCGGGCATGGCGGGCGGTGTATTTGCAATTTAACTGCAATAAGCTGGGCCCCGGGGGCGCATTTGAGCAGGGCA
>JBILWF010000472.1:0-3356 GCA_044370075.1 Chthoniobacteraceae bacterium
CGAAGTAAAGTCATGAGCCGGTTTTTGCGCTCCTCTCTGGTTCTCGCTTTTGCCGGTCTAATATTTCATTTCTCCAACGCACCGGCACACACGCGGGAAGCCGCGGCCCGGGAGCAGAAGGTCCAGCAGCGTGCAGAAGCTACTCCACAGAAATTGATTCCAGCACCCGCTTTGCCTTGGGAACAGGTCGGCTCGGGATATGAATTCCTCGGAGGACTTGCGGTTAACGCGCGGGGCGACCTGTTCTTCAACGACACGCCGGCGGGCAAGACCTATGTCATCCCCGCAAACGCGGCCGCGAACGAGCCGGAGAGCTTTCTGGAGGAGTCCGGCCACGCAAGAGGCCTCGCTTTTGGTCCGGATGGACGCCTCTACGCTGCGGCTTCAGGCGAAAAAAAAATCGTGGTTTATGACGGGGCGGATTCGATGGAAGTCCTCACCGATGCGCTCGCCGGCGCGGATATTGTCGTCCACCAGGGTGGCGCTTTGTATGTAACGCAAAACGGGGGCGGCATTTCCGAAGCGGGTAACATCTGGCTGCTTCGCGCAGGAAAAGTTCCGCGGACCGCGCATGCCGGATTGGGTTTTTTTAGCGGTCTCGCACTCGATGCGAATCAAAACATCCTGTACGCCGCCGAGTCGGCGACCCAAAGCGTGTGCTCTTACTCCATTCTGCCCGACGGCTCGCTCGAACAGCGTCGGGTTTTCTTCAAGCTGCCGTGGCCTCCCGAAACTCCTCACGGCCGGGCGTGTGGATTACACCGAACGCCCTCGGGCCTGCTGCTGCTTGCGGGGCCCGCTGGAATTCACATGTGTGACAGCAAGGGGCAGGAGCTCCGCCGGTTCACCCTTCCGGATCGTCAGGCGTTCTCCGTGGCCCTTGCCGGCTCCCATTTCGAGTATCTTTACGCAGGGTGCGGCGACCGGCTTTACAGGAGAAAGTTGCGGTCCGAGGATCTTCTGCAAAAGCCCTTATCGTCGGACGGGTATCATTCCGGGCACCCGAGCGAGCCCGAGTGATCTCGCGCTGCGGCCGGCGGCTTGGTTGCACAACGCGGAAGTGCAAGTCCTTTTATACAGGCAGCTTTTGCAATTTCTTTTTGACCTTTTCAAACCATTCCCCCGCTGCCGGCTCTGCGAGGTGTACGCCGTCTCCCCCCGACTTTCCGGGCACGTATTTGATCATCGACGAGCTGTCGATAACCTTGAAGGAACGCGGCTGGCGTTCGGCAACTTGTTGAATCACACGCCCAACCTTTCCCTGGACACTGTGGAAACGGGAGGAATCCGGGGGCGTTATCCAGATTAAATTCGCATCCGGCACGTAGGCGCGGACCGCGCCGTGAAACTGCTCTGTGATGCGTTTGAGCCTCTCCAGAGTCGCCTCCGAGGGAGATTCTTCGATTCTGTCAAACCAGTTGGTCCCGAGTTGGACGATAACAGCCCGCGGCCGTATGCTTCGCAACAGCTCCTCGATCTTGCGGGTGGAACGCTGCTCGGGCGGCGCGCCATTGTGATGCCGCCCCAGTTCTGTTTTCCCGCGCAGCTTAAACCGATAGCCGCAGCGGGATCGATACTGGGTTTCCCCCTCCAGCCAGTGTTCCGGCGAAGAGCCGCACACCGCGGCGATAAAGACGTTTTCATCCCCCCAAGTCCGAACAAGGAACTCCTCCATTTTGTCCCCAAAAGGGCCCACGGTGAGCGAGTCGCCGATAAGGAGCACGCGCCGTTGCGTGATGGGGTTGCCGGGGTTGGTTTGTTTGGCTGCCGCGGAATGCGCACCCCATGGAAGGACACCCAACGCGAAGACCGGGCACAAAAGACGGCAGAACGAGAGGCGGGAGATAGGATTAGTCACGTTCCTGTTATCGGGTCGCAGAGGGGTAACGCGCTTCATCCTCGCATCGAATAAACGGAATCAACTCGAGTCTGCCGGAAGTGTCACTCCGTTTGATGGACTCCCAAGGCGAACCTTCCAACTCGATAAGTTTCAGGGAATAAGTTTTGCCAACTTGGTGGGAGGACAAGGGCTGGGCCTCGAGCCGGATGTGGGCCGGATGCATGACCAAAATTTCCTTTTCCTCATAGGATCCCGAGAGCACCGATTCCACTTGGTACAGGCAACTCACCACGGATTCCTGATATGGCAGAATCTGCTCCACTCGCAGGGGACTGGATTTCTTCACCAACCGCGCCTTCACCTCCACCTGCGCACGGCGAGCCGGCGCAGCTGCGGTTTCCTGCGGTTTCTCGGCGCGGGCGGCACCCCGTTGTTCAAAAAGACTTTTCCGGGGAATGCGATCCGTCTCCATGTCTTGGGCTATGGCGTGGTACACCCCTTCAGCCCACGTATCCATGTCACGCCCAATGAAATGTTCCTTGTCTGGCATGGGAGTTTTATAGGGATAACTCACCAGCGTGCGGCTGTCTAAAACGCCCCAGACCCCGTCGCCATGGATGGAAAGTTTTTCCACCAGAAAATCTTGTATGGCCTTGGAGTAACGGCCCGAAACGGGCGGCGCCACCCAGTATATCTTCTTCAACGACGTGGCGTGCGCAGTGACTGTGCGCACAAACGGAGTGATTTGCGCACGCAACTGCGCGTCATGGCGGGTGGGAATAACCGTGCTGCCATCGCTGAAGAGACTCAGCAGGTTTGTGCCGTTCTGCATCACCAGGATGTCGGGTTGAAACGCATCGAGAAGATTTTCCACCTTGGGGACGAGGTGGCTTGCGGGTTTGTGCCCGCGCGACATGCCGTACGTGTCCCGCGTTTCGGCCGGCGTATTTCCGGGCTCCCCCTCAATACTCCAGTAACCGCAGGCAGTGCGGGCTGCCGAATATGGGCCGATCTTGAGCCAACTCGATGGAATCGTTCCACAGGCCATGTAGGTGGAAACGGCACGCACACTGGCGTGGCCTCGCAGGCGGGCATCCAGCGATTTTCCAAAGCCGCACAAGCCGAGGGAATCCCCAAGCACCAGCACCTTAAAACGCCGGCCGTCGGCACCTTCCTTGGATCCCGTCTTGCGCACAGCCTGCACTTTGGGCGGCGACGGTGTTTGTTGCACGGGTTCGACGGGCGCGGGTTTCTTCCCGCGGAGCACTGCAACCGTATGAATCAACCCGGGTGTCTCCTCCGGCTGGCCCTCGCAATCGCACGCCGATGCCGAGTCCGCTTCCACCTCAAGATCCGACTCCTGGAGGCGAAGTTTGGGATTAAAAAGCTCCACCGCCTCTTCCTGCGAAAGGAAGAATCTCGCCGCGGCATTTTCCGCCCGGCCACAGAATACTCCGCCGCCTGCGCATGCAAACAAACCCATCAAAAGGACCAGACGCGCGCGCTTCGGGATCAT
>JBILWF010000471.1:0-3356 GCA_044370075.1 Chthoniobacteraceae bacterium
TCTGCCTTGTGGAGGGCTTTGAGAAAGGTTTCCTGCGAGGTTTTGCGGAGCGGCTTGAAGAGCTCTTGTGCGCGGGGAAACCAGCGGTTCCAGAAGGCGGCGGATTTTCCCACGTGGTTTTCCCACAGGCGCGACTGGGACTCGTGGATGCCCAGCGAAACTGCGGTTCCGGAGGGCAGGCCGAACTCCGCCGCGGGAAGGCCCTGCTCGTACAACCCGTGACCTGCTTCGTGCAAAACGCCCAAAAGCGAAGAGGTGAAATCGGCCTCATCATACCGCGTGGTCAGACGCACATCGCTCGGGCCCAGCGTGGTGCAGAAAGGATGGGTGGTGGTGTCCACGCGCCCGGCCTCGAGGTCGAATCCAAGGCTTTGGGCAATCTCGCGATTGAGGGTTTGCTGGTCCGCGATGGGATACGTCCCGCGCGGCAGGCGGGCCTGCTCCGAGGCGGAACGCCGGACCGCTTTTTGTGCGAGTTTTGAGATGTCGGGGGCGAGTGCGCTAAAGAGTTTTGAGATGGCCCGAGTGCGTGCGCCGCGTTCGTAACTCTCCAGCAGTGCGTCGTAGGGTTCATCGGCGTAACCGAGCAGGTCGATTTTGCGGCGGCTTAGATCCACGAGGGTTTCCAGATGGGGCGCGAAAAGGGCGAAATCGGAGCGTTTGCGGGCCTCGGTCCATGCCTGTTTGGCGAGGGAGCTGGCTTCGCTTAGGCGCGAGACGAGCGCGGAGGGAATGCGGCTGGCGCGTTCGAGTTGGTGGCGCCATTCGCGCAGGTTTGCTGCCCGGGTGGACTGTTTTTTGAAGGCCTCTTGTTCGGCAGCATCCAGCAGTTTGCGGAAGCGGGCTCCGGTTGCGAGCGCGTGGGCGCGTGTTTCCAAAAGGGCGATTTGTTGTGCCCGATACGCGACGGCTTTTTGGGGCATGTAGGTTTCCTGATCCCATCCGAGGACGGAGGCAGAGGATCCCAGCAAGGCGATTTCGCGGGCGAGTTGGCAGAGGTTTTCGTAGGCGGTCATGCGGGTGGAAAAGCGTGGATTAAAGACAAACTCGGGGCTCGTGTCTTGAATGGCGCAAAGCGGGTTCTTTGCAAGGATATCCCCACGGGGGTATCTGTAGGGGTGTTGTGCGGGGGCGTACCTGCCGCGTTTGACGCACGCAAGGGTATGGGGCAGGCTGGTTTCATGTACGCATCGGACGGGGACACGCCACTCGATGGGGGGGATTGTGCTCTCTCCGAATGCGGGCCGGCGCAACCGGAGTTTTTTCGCGGGTGTGTGGTGATCCCCAGCTATAACTCCGGCGCGTTGCTGGTGCCCACGGTGGAGTCTGTTTTGCGGCATGCTCCGCCGGGGAGTAAGGTTTTGGTCGTCATTGACGGGTCCACCGACGGGAGCGGAACGGGTGCGTGTGATCTGGCGGCGAAAAATCCCGCGTTACGGGTGTTCTGCTCTTCGCGCAACGAGGGGAAGGGGGCGGCTACGCTGCGCGCCTTGGAGGTGGCACACGAAATGGGCTGCTCGCACGCGGCGGTTTTCGATTCCGACGGGCAGCATGCGGCGGAGGATCTGTCCGCGTTTTTCGATGCGGCCCGGTGTCAGCCGGATGCCATGATTTTGGGGTTGCCGGTTTTTGGTTCCGATGCGCCGTGGGTTCGGGTGTGGGGGCGCAAACTCGGAAACTGGTGTACGCATGTGGAGACGGAGTGGGCCGGAATAGGGGATTCGCTTTTTGGTTTTCGCGTGTATCCGGTGGTCAGGGCGCTTGAGGTTTTGCGGGTGATGCGTGCGAAGCGTGCGGGGCTGGGGTTTGATTTTGATACCCAGCTTGTTGTGCGTTTGTACTGGGCGGGTGTGAAGCCTGTAAATCTGCCGACGCGCGTGAAATACCCGCCTCGTTCGCAAGGTGGGGTGAGTCACTTCCGGTACTTGCGCGACAATGCCCTGCTCGCGGTGGCGCACGCGGGGCTGTTGCGGGGTGCGGTGCTGCGGTGGTTGAGGCGCGTATTCGCGCCGTCCGCCCCGGGAGTCGGGGCGGAGCAAGCTCCGGGGGTTACTTCGCCGGGGAGGCGCTCACCGGTTCGGCGTCCCCGAGCTTGAGCGTCGGGGCCTTGGCGGCGGCGCTAACTTCGAAGGCGATCCAGTGGCCCGCGAGCGCGTGGGACGGAAAGCCGCAGGCGATGGCGTAGTCGCCTGCCTCGTCCGCGGTGAATTGGAAGGAGGCCTTGTTGGTGCTGATGCCCATCACCGGATTGGGAACGGCAGCGCCCTTGAAGGCAGGTTCGCCCATCTGGAGCTTTTTGACCTGGTCTTTTTCCACCAGGATCGCGCTGTGAGGTACGGGGCTTGGGTTGATGAAATCCACCTCTACATTCCAGCCTGCGGGGATGGTGTAAGTAGCTTTTCCAAAAGAGAATCCGTTGAAGTTCATTCCGTAGTTGCCGGGCGTGTATGCGGCGATGACGGTGATTTTTACGGTTTTGGGTTTGCTGGAGAGGCGCAGAAAATCCGCGGGCGTGATGCCCGCGATGAGTTCCTTTTTGAGGCCCATGGATTCGTTTGCTCCGGCGGAGTGTCCAGCGTCTGCGGGAGAGGCCTTGGGGTCGGCGGCCTGTGCAACTGTGAGGACGGCACTCAGGGTCAGTGCAGAGGCGAGTCCGGAGCGGATGAAGAAAGCGTTTTTCATGATTTGGGAGGGCGTGGAAGCGAGCGTTATTGGGATTCGAAGAGTGTGCGCGGCGGAGGTGCGGTCGAGGATGATAACGAGGGGTGTTGGGAAAGAAAAACTGCCGCATCGGGCAATGCGGCAGTCTTTCGGAATCGACGGGGCATGACGCCCCGCGCGGATTATTTCTGCAAGGGAGCTACCTCAGCGCCCGCGGGAACCTTGTCGGCGGGAACAATCTTCCAAACCGCGCCGCGTTCACCCGCAGCGGGATCCACTGGGCTGCCGTAGTTGGCGGATGCGTGGGTGATGTAGAGATTGCCGGCTTCGTCCTCGCCGCCGCTGGTCGGGCGGATGGGTGTGTCGAGGTCGAGCAGTTCCTGCATGTGCCATTTACCCGCGTTGTCGCGTTGCATGCCCCAGACCTTGCCCGAACCCCAGTCGGCGGTGAAGTAGGTGCCCTCGAGCGTGGGATAATCCTTGCCGCGGTAAACGCCCACACCGACAACGCAGATGCCCTGGTCGACGTGGCTGTACTCGGCAATCGGCAGCAGGCCAACGCGCGGGGCGCCTTTCTTTTCCAGTTCCAGAGGGAAAGCATGGCTGCCGCACATGAATTTCCAGCCGTAGTTCTCACCGCCCTTGCTGTTGGCGGGCTGGAGGTTGATTTCCTCCCAGTGGTTTTGCCCCACGTC
>JBILWF010000473.1:0-3355 GCA_044370075.1 Chthoniobacteraceae bacterium
CAGGGCCTCCTCGCGCACATCCAGACGGAGTCCGGCCTTGCGTTTGTTGGAATCCTGCCCGTGGCAGTAAAAGCAGTTTTCCGAGAGGATGGGACGCACATCCCGGTTAAAATGAATGTGTTCCAAGTCGGGGGTTTCCGCTGCCGAGAGGATCCGGGGGGCAAGCAGCAGGGGAAGAAGGGAGGGAAACTTCATCTTTTAGGATTAAAGGCCAGGCGGGGAAGTTTATCTGAGCCCGATGACGGGCACCATCCAAGGCAAAGGTTCCCCCGTAGCAGCCGCTTCCAGTGTGGCCTGAAGGCTCGGTGAGAAAATTCTTTTTCACGGAGAGAGATGGGACGGATTTTGATTTTCGATTAGTTCACGCAGTCTCTCTCCTTATGAAATCTGACCGTCTCCCTGCGCGCCTTCTCTTTGCCTTTGTCGTCCTCGGGATTTGGGTCTCCATGGATCCGCTGGGTTTTGCTGCGGAGTGGTTTGTTTCGCCGGACGGGAACGACTCCGCCACCGGCATGAGGCCGGATGCAACTGCGGGCGGCGGGCACGGCCCGTTTGCAACCCTGGAAAGGGCGCGCGAGGCCGTGCGGCAGCGTATTCAGGCAGGGGACCCCGGGCTGCAGACGGTTTCTGTGCGCGCGGGGGCTTACCCCCTGCGGGAACCCCTGCGATTGGATGCGCGGGATTCGGGAAGCCAGACACAGCCGGTGATTTGGAGGGCTTATCGCGGGGAGAAGCCGCGCATCACAGGGACGATGCGTTTGCCGGAGTGGACTGTCTGGAAGGGCGGAATTTACCGCGCTCCGCTGGAAAAAAAAGCAGTTCCCCCGGGGGGTATCCGGCAGTTGATTTTGGCCGGAGAGCGCCAGGTCATGGCGCGGTATCCCAACGCCGAACCGTCCCGGGGGGCGGCTGGCGGATGGGCCTTTGCCGACGGAAAAGGGTGGCCGATGTACGCAGACATTCCGGGAGAGGACAAGCGCACGCTGGAGGTGCTTCCCGGCGATTGGCGTGCGTGGGCCAGGCCTGCGGAGGCGGAGTTGGTGGTGTTCGCTCGCTACAACTGGTGGAACGATCGTGTGCGGATTCACTCGCTGGATGCCGCCTCGCGAAAGATCACGCTTGCGAAGGACTGTTCGTACGCGATTCGCAAAGGAGACCGGTATTTTTTTCAGAACGCGCTCGAGGAACTCGATTCGCCGGGAGAATGGTACGCGGACGCGGCCGGGGGCATGGTTTACTTCTGGCCGCCGGAGGGAGCGCGGGCGGCCGATGCCGAGTTGGTTGTGGCGCAGTTGCTTTTGGTTTTTGAGAAGGGGGCGCATGACATTGTATGGCAGGGATTCACGCTGGAGGGATGCAACGGCACGGCGGTCACGCTCGAGGGGGCATCGCGCTGCCGGGTGGAGGAGAATTGGATCCGCAACGCGGGGGATTGGTCCGGGGGCGGTGTGACCATTTCGGGCGGAGACTCCAACCGGGTGGCGTACAATACAATTGAGAAGGTGGGACGGACCGGGGTGAGCGTGAGTGGGGGATCGGTGGCAACTTTGACGCCGGGAAACCACGTGGCGGAGCACAACCACATCCGGCAGTTTGGAGTATATTTCAAACAAGGCGTGGGAGTGGATCTGGGGGGAGTGGGCAACAAAGCGTTGCACAATGAGATTCACGAGGGGCCCCGGTTTGGAATCGGCCACAAAGGTAATTGCAACCAAATCGGCTGGAATCACATATACAATGTGTGTCTGGAGACTGAGGATACGGGGGCGATCTATTCCGGGGGGCGGGACTGGATCACGCCGCGGGGCACTTCGATATTTTACAACTATATCCACGACATCCCGGGCTTCGGGATTCACGAGGGCCGGATTATGACGCCGCACTTTGCGTGGGGTATTTATTTGGATGACAACTCCGGAGGCGTGGATGTGTACGGTAACGTGGTGACACGCTGCGGGCGCGCTGCGATGCACGGGCACGGTGCGCGGGATTGTGTGGTCAGCAACAACATCTTTGTAGGGAACAGGGACTGGCAGTTTGATTTTCACGGATGGAGCACGCAGCAGTCCTTTTGGGA
This sequence comes from Chthoniobacteraceae bacterium, assembly GCA_044370075.1. Classification (GTDB taxonomy): domain Bacteria; phylum Verrucomicrobiota; class Verrucomicrobiia; order Chthoniobacterales; family Chthoniobacteraceae; genus Chth-196. The sequence continues at coordinate 2,078 of JBILWF010000473.1, forward strand.
ACGGCACTTGCCCGCAATGGTCCGGGGATACGAGTCCGTCGCGGACAAACCGGCATGGAAGGCAATGCGGGGCATGGAACTGCATCCCACAAAGGCACCGTTGCCGGACGGGCTCACGATGCGCGGAAATGTTTTTGTGCAAAACGTGGTGGTGTCGGAGCAGGCGGAAGTGCCCGTGATGAGCATTCTGCGGGTTCCGTTCACGCACAACCAGTTTGATTACAATGTATACTGGAGTCCGCAAGGGCGGGTGCGTACGGGCTTTGTTTCGGCCGGCCCCGATCAGGGCGCGGATTTAATCGCGCCGTTTTCTGGAGAGCCGGGAACGACTCCTCCGACCGGATGGCGCTGGAGTGCAAAGCCTGCGGGGAATCCGGGTATGGTGCTTCAAAAGAGCGGTGACGATACAACCCTTGTGCTGACGAGCGAACCCGGTGCCGATGTGAAAGGTCAGGCGGCGGTCTCGGGCCCGGAGTGTGAGTTGGAACCCGGAGCGACGTATCGTCTGCGCGTGCGCTTGCGTGCGGGTGCGCCCACCAAGGTTTCGGTTTCGGTGCAGTCCTCTGTGAGTAAGGTTTATTTTTGGAGCAGCCCGGGAGGAGCGTGGGAGGCGGGTCCGGAATGGACCGAGCGCGAGTTGGTTTTTGAAGTGCCCGGCCCGGGCACAAAGGGATGGCTTGAACAGATGAAACGGTTTTCGCCCCGTGTCGGAATGAACGCGGGCAGCGGTGTCCTGGAAATCGCGTGGGTGCACCTGCACAGGGCTGAACCCCGCTCGCAGTGGGACGCATGGCGAGCGCAAGGCATCGACGCGCACTCCGTGGTGGCGGACCCACGCTGGGCACAACCGCGCACCTTTTCGTTCGCGCCGGACTCGCCTGTTTGGGCAACAGGCTTCCAAAGAATCCCCCTTGAGCAGATCGGTCCCCAATCCAAGCCGCACTGACCCCGCATTCTCGCCTTCCGCGGCGTCAGGCTACATTCGTCTGTGCCCCGTCCCCGCGCGCAAACGACGCGTACACCGCGGGAACTACAAACAGCGTCAGCACTGTGCCGATGATCATGCCGCTCACCAGAATCACGCCGATGCTGTTGCGTGCCGCCGCTCCGGGGCCCGTGGCTGTTACCAGAGGGAAATGTCCCACGACGGTGGCCACCGAGGTCATAAGAATGGGCCGCAGGCGCGTGGCCGCTGCTTCGGTCACAGCCTCCAGAAGCGGCATCCCGCGTTCGCGAAGGCTGTTTGCGAACTCAACGATAAGGATGCCATTCTTGGCC
>JBILWF010000687.1:0-3352 GCA_044370075.1 Chthoniobacteraceae bacterium
CCGGCGGTCCCGGCGGCGGGTCCTCGTTCGCCTTGCGCTGCACGAGCCGCAGCTCCGCCTCGACCTTGGCGCGGTCTTCGGCGCCGGGGGCCATGCTCAGATACAACCGAAACGCCACAACCGCGCCCGCTGTGTCTTTCGTCCAGCTCCGCGCGCGCGCCAGATCCCGGTAGAGCCCCGCCTCGGTCGGCTGGGCCTGCACGCTCTGCAGGAAGAGACTCGCCGCCTCGTCGTAGCGACCGTCGTTGTAGGCATCCCGCGCGGCCGCGAGCGTGGCCTCGGGCGCCATCGCGGCGGACGCGGGCATCGCCCAGAGCGCGGCGGTGATGAGCGAGAGCACGCGCAGAGTGCGGATCATCGGGCACCTCCACCGGCGAAGCCGAGCGCGTCAAAGGTCCAGCCTAGGCCCACTTGGAACGACGCTTGCGGGCGGTCGGCGCCCACACCCTCGTAGCTGCCCGAGAGCTGGGCGAACCAAGTGTCGTCGATCTGCGCGCGGCAGCCGAGCTCACCGCCCACCATCCACAGCAGGTGCGTCTGCTCGCTCGCCTTGCGACCGCCCGTCGTGTCCAGCACGCCGCGGATCGTGAGTGACTCGACGACGGCCGAGATCCCGAGCCGAGCGTAGGGGTCGACGCGCCAGCGCGGCCAGCGCACGCCCACCCACGCGGGCCGCAGGACGAGGCGCTGCAGGTCCTCGACCAGCCCCGCGCGGTCCTGAGGGAGCGCAGCGCCGTGCGCGTCTGCCCCGCCGAGCCAGGCCAGGCCGAGCGCCTCGACCTCGAGCAGCTCACCCCGCCACCCCACGCCCAGGTCCAGCCCCCCGATCTCCGCGGCGTCGGTGGTTTTTTCGGCGCGCAGCAGCCCGCTCCCGAGCCCCAGTTCGCCGGCGCTCACGCGCGACGTTCTCAGCGCCCCGCGGACATAGAGCGCCTTCGCGAGCGCGTCCGGGTGTGGGCGGGCGTAGCGTGCCGACAGGTCCGCCTTGGGCGTCATGTCGAACACGATTTCGAGCGTCTCCCCCGCCTTGACGTCCACGCGGCGCTCGAAGGCCTCGAAGCCCTCGGCCTCTGCGCGCAGCAGGTGCGCGCCGGGCGCGAGCGCGTGCTTGCCCGTGCCGCTCGAGAACGGCAGGTGGTCGAGCGTCACGCGCGCCGACTCGGGGTTGAGGCGCAGGTTCACATAGGCCGCCACCGCGGGCAGCTTGAACGTGAGGTCGGCGGCGTCACCGGCGGTGAGGGCGACCTTCACCGTCGCGGGCGCGTAGCCTTCGGCCTCGGCGCGCACGTCGAATGCGCCGGGCGGCACGGTGTAGGTGCCGGCACCTTCACCCAGCAGCACGGCCCCCGCGTAGACCTTGGCGCTCGCGGGCTCGACGTGAACACGCACTGTCGCTTGGCCCGCGATCTCCGCCACCACGTTCTCTGCGGCCTGCTGGAGCGTGACGCCCTGGCCGACGAGCGTGCGTGGCGCCACGCTCTGCGCGCTGCTCGACCAGTCGAGCCGCAGGGTCCACTGGGTGTCGCGGCGTTGCGCGCGGGCGTCGATGCGACCGCCCAACCCCAGGGCCTCGAGCGCGGCGCGCTCCGGTTGCGGACAGGCGCCGATGTCCACGAAGCAGGCGGGGAGCGCGGGGGCGGGCGTCGGCGCTGGGGCCGCGAGCCACGCAGCGCGCTGTGCACCCGTGAGCAAGTGGTCAGGCAGCGTGCCGGCGAGTGGGGCGAGGGCGGCCTCGACGTCGGCGGGGGCCGCGTCTGCGTCTGCGGGGAAGCGCCACAGCACGGGGGGCGCAGCGAGGACCAGGGTGACGAGCATCGACATGGCCCGCAGCCTAGGGGCGCGCCGCGTTGACCGCAACGCCCGTGGGCGAAAGCGGCACGACGCGCCTCGTCTGGCGTTCAGGGGCCGCTTTGCCTAAACTCTCGGCCCACCTGACCCTGCGGGAGCCCTCCGAATGAACGCTCGCTGGCCGCTTCTCCTCGCCCTGTCCACGATCCCACTTTTCGGTTGCGCCGAGGAGAAGGACCCGCCGAACCCGCCCACGTTGTCCGGCCTCGCTGCCACGTGCGAGCTCGTCGAGCGCACCTGGCTCCTGACGCGGGTGGACTTCACGGCCATGGACGCAGATGGCGTCGAAGACCTGCTCCCCCCGAGCGCCGTCGTAGAGAACGTAGCGTCCCTCGACGCCGCGGACTTCACGGTCACGCCCGCAGCGGACGGCATCTCGCAGGCCTATCGTTGGGAGCGGCCGTCGACGGGCGACGCGTTCTTCTGCGGCGACGACGGCTCGCCGCAGGCGGGCACGCTGCTCACGCTCCTCGTCTCTGTCGAGGACAAGGCGGGCTTTCCCGCGCAGCTCAAGGTCCGGTCGAAGCCGCTCTGAGCCGCCGCAAAGCAACGCGGCTTAGAGTCGCGGCCCCGCGAAGTCACCGCTGAACGGCGGGCCCTGGTCCTGCTGCGTGCGAATGATGCCCGACCACTGGCCGTCGGTCAGGCGGTCTACGGCCAAGTCACTCGTCTCCTCGACGAACGTCATCGAGCCGGAGAGTGTGAGCCGCGTGTCGATGCGCAGGTTGCCCACGATGGCCTCGGCGGCATCGCCCGCGATGCTGATCACGCCCGTGCACCAGCCCTCGATCGTGTCGCGGCTCACGATGTTGATCCCCGCGATCCGCAGGTGGTCACCCCCGCCCGTGATGCCGCGCGCGAACGCCGGGCAGTTGGCCAGGTTGAGCAGCGCGTCGCCCAGGTTTCGGGCGCCGTCCGCGATGGCGGGCAGCACCAGGTTGTTGAGCACGAACAGGATCAGCCGCCCGTACTGAAGGTCCATCGTGTGCGGGTCGATCTCGCCGCGGTTATAGGTGTGAATGCGGCCCGTGAACTGCCCAAAGACCAGGTTCACGCCCTCGGCGCCGTTGGCGATCTGGTCCATGGTGAACGGGAAGCGCCCGCACTCGGGGTCGGGGTTGGCGTCGCAGCCGAGCCGCCAGTAAAACGCCAGCCCGATCCAGCTCTGCGAGCCATCGTAGGTCCCGTCCACGCGCGGCTTGGTGATCTGAATACGGCTCAGCACCTCCATGTTCGACACGATGCTGATGAGGTCCGAGCCGATCTGGAAGAAGCCCCGCACCCACGCGGGACCGTCGTTGTCGATGTAGTTGTTGATGATGGCGTTGAGGTCGTCCTCGATGAAGCCGCGCACCAAGTTGATGACGACGCCGCCCAGCGCGCCTGCCGCCTCGCGCACCAAGCCCTCGACGACGTCGAAGATGACGCTCGCGATCTCGCGTTCGTGGTTTTGGTCACCGAAGAAGCGCACGAGCTGCCGAACGACGTCACCGAGCGTGCCAGG
>JBILWF010000474.1:0-3341 GCA_044370075.1 Chthoniobacteraceae bacterium
ATTGTTGACCCGCAGGTTGTTTATTCCGTTCCAAGAGGGGACAAGGGGCTTCTGCTGGTCGGGCTGTCCGGCCCGCAGGAAAAGCAAAGCCTCGGCCACCTCGGGATTCTCCAAGGTTCCCTCGATCTTCATATCAAAGCTGTTTTCCAGCGGGGTTCCCGCGGCGTAGGTCAAGCGCATCACCACGGGAGTGCCACGCGCACCCGGAGAGGCGCCGGCATGGACACGCACGCGATAATATCCGTCCTGCGTGACCAAACTCGTCACATCCGGACGAGGACCATACGGGACCATTGCCCACAGCCGGTCCTCTCCGGGTTTGCCGCCGTGGCCTCCCCACATTTCGATGCCGGTTGCCTTTTTGTCGTAAAAGGTCGGCCCCAGGGGAATCTGATGTTTGACGGCCTGCGCCACTTCAACGGTCGGTCCTTCGTTGCCGTTAAGTTTTTTTTCAACCTCGTAGGCATAGGTCTTCGCCTGCGGCGGGGAATCCTGCACCACTTCGCGCGCAATCTGTCCGGCCCACTCAAGATACCCGAGCATCTGCGTCTGATCGAAAAACAGTGCACTGCCGATCCGGTCGAACCCCTCCGCTTTACCGTCTGCAGGCAGTTCGCGTTTGAGTTTCTCGACAAAATTCGGGTCGAGCCGGAACAAGTCGCCCACCGAATTTGCGTACTCCTGCCGGTTCAACCGCCGCATCAGAATGCGCCCGCCCGCCAGGCGTGCCTGACGCTCCGCGTCCCTCAAGTTTGCACCCACCCATTCCACCACTGCAAAGGCCGCCACGGCATCCGGTCTGGGTTCCTCCGCAGGCGGCATCTCGCCGCTGTTGATTTGATTCATCACCTCGTGCCAGCTGTCAGCCGTCTTGCCGGCGAGAAAATCCGTGCCCAATTTGTCGATGCGGAAACCCGCCTTCGCCTTTCTTTCGTCGTGGCAGGAGAAGCAGTGCTGCTTCAAAAAGGGCCTGACATCCCGCTCAAAATCGGGAGCCGCATGGAGTCCTCCGGCGCAGACCAAAAACGGGGCAATTAAGGCGACGCGCATGGCAATGAAGTATCACTTCTTGCGCACTTCCTCGATGGCGGCGTTCAAGGAGGCGGCCAGCTCCGGGGGCACCTGTTTGGCGAGACGCATGGCAACGAACACATGGCGCCTCGGAATTTCATGCACCGGCGTCGTGATAATCCGCGCCATGGGGTGGTCTGCCTTGAGTTTGTCCAGATCCGCCCCCGCCGCAACGCACATGCTCAGGTTGATCTCCTCCAGCCTGCCCGCGAACGGTGCAAGAAGTGCGAAACCGCCGGCATACGTGACATAGCACTCGCCCAAGCCCACCCGCGTGAGGCCTGGAATCTTAGCCATGGCCCCCAGCGCCTTCTCCGTGACCTCCGGCCTCGCCATTTCACTGATGGAAAAGCTTTTGAGCCCAGAATGACCGGCGAAGAAGGCGATGCCCGCCTCGGTAGCCTGCGAGTGAGCGACAGCGAAGGTGTGCAGCCTTTTGATCTTCGCACACTGCTCCATGCCCCTGTCGGAAAAACTGAGCCCCATCTTGATGTCCGCAAGTTTCGAATCCGCAAGCGCGTCAAACCCGCTCCCATCGAACTCCGGGATGCGCGGGTCTTTTCCCACGAAACCGTTGTGGTCCATGCGGATGACGCGCAATTCCGGAAGGGCCTTGAAGGAGCGCAGGGTGCTGTTTCGCAGCCACGGCCCGTTGCCCGTGATCGCGAGCACATGACCGGCCTTGTCATAGGTGACCGTAAACGCAACGGTTTCCCTTTCTTTAGACTGAACCGTCACCGAGGCGATGCCCTCGCTTGGCACGCCGAGGCTCTCGAGGGTGGCTGCGGCACCTCTGGCCGAAAACCCCGGCTTGGATGCAAGGAGAACCTCGATTCCCTCGGCGGCCGCGATACCCTCGACTATCCTTGCCTCCCCAGTGTCCAGCGGAAGGTGCAGCTCTCCAGCGCCGCTTAGCAGCGGGAAAAACAAGAGGAAGGCTTTGAGCAGGAGTTTCATGGAGGGAGTTGTCTTCGCTCAATCGAAATGCAAAGTGAAGCCAACAAGGTTACTCCGCGCAACCACCTACACCACGCGCCGCCGGAAATCCGGGGGCGTTTGCGGGCGAGTCAGTGCCCGCCCCTGCCCTCTGCGGAGGGAGGAGGCCAAACTCACCGGCCCAGATGAGCATCTCGTCGACGATCAGGCCCCGGGGCGCCGCTGCCGCCACACCATGCCGGATGAGCGCGCGCCGCGCGTGCAAGATCGGGTTTTGACGGTTATGGCCTACTGCGGCCCTTATCACGGACTTCCGCGAGAGCCGCGGCCAGTTCCTTAACAACTTTGGGATGCTCGGTGGCAAGGTTCTGTGTCTCGCCGGGGTCGCTCACGAGGTCGTACAGTTGGTGCTGGAAGCCACCCTTGGAAGTTTTGCTCTCGATGAACTTCCATTGTCCTGAGCGCACGGCGAGGGAGTCGTCCCTTGTGTCGCCCTGCACCACCGTGAGCTCGCGGATCGGCGCTTCGAGCCTCTCGCCGCGCAGCGCAGGCAGTATGTTGAAGGAGTCCCCGCCCTCACCGTCAGGCAGCGCCACATTGAGGATCGCTGCGGTTGTCGCCAGCAAGTCAGTGAAGCAGATTGTCTCATCCGAAACCGTTCCCGCTGGAATCTTCTCCGGCCAGCGCGCGATGAACGGAATTCGATGACCGCCCTCGAACGGCGTGCCTTTCCCATCGTGCCACGGGCCGTTGGCGCGGTGGCCGAGAGCACGGGCGTCTTCCTTGGCGGTGCGGGACTTCTCGCGCACACCGCCCGCCTCGCTCGCGAGGTTCAGCGCAGTGCTCTGCGTGCCTTTAAAATCCTTGGGGGCCGCGCCGTTGTCGCTGGTGAAAATCACCAGGGTCCGCCCGCTGAGTTGATACCGTTCCAGCGCACCGAGAATGCGCCCGACGTGATCGTCGAGTTCCTGAATGTAGTCGCCGTAAAGCCCCGCCCCGCTTCTGCCGCGAAACCGTTCGGCGGGAGTTATATGGGTGTGGGGGATCACGGGTGTGAAGTAGAGAAAGAAGGAGCGGTCGCGGTTCTCCTCTATAAAATGCAGGGCTTTGGTCACCAGGGTCCCGCTGACGAGGTCTTCCACGCGCGGTTGAGCAAGGCCCTCGGGAAAATCGCGGCCCTTTACGACCCGGAACGGCTCGCCCGGCGCCCGTCCCACGATGTCATGGTTCTCGATGAATGCGCGGTAGGGGTCGTTGTGGTTCTGGGGCACGCCAAAGTGATAATCAAAGCCGACCTCGAGCGGGCCGGTGATGGGCGGATGGTTCCAGTCCTT
>JBILWF010000475.1:0-3337 GCA_044370075.1 Chthoniobacteraceae bacterium
CATCACGGGCGCACGCCAGAATGTGCTCACCTCCATCGGCTCTCTGCCCGCCTATGAGCGGCTCAACGAATGCTTCGAGTCGCTTGATCACGAGGAAAAAGCGCGTGCCGTGGGCAATCTTTTTGCGGGACTCGCACTCAACGAGTACGTGGATGATTTCAAGACGGGCGACTTCGTCATCCGCAATCTGCTGGGAGCAGATGCCGCCACCGGCGTGGTCGAACTGGCGGCCTACCCGCGCATCGGCCAGACGCTCCAGTTCCAGTTGCGCGACCGCCGCTCCGCACATGAGGACCTGCTGAATCTTTTGCGCAAACAGGCCCGCAAAAAATTCCGTCCTGTGGCGGCTCTTTCCTTTCTGTGTGGCGGCCGTGGAGAGGCGCTCTTTGGCGTTCCTCATCACGATGCGGTGTCGCTGCAGGAGGCCTTCGGAGCGATCCCCAACGCCGGATTTTTCTGCAACGGTGAAATCGGTCCCATCGGGGGACACAACTTTGTGCACGGCTACTCCGCCGCGATCGGATTGCTCGGTTAACGACTCTTTTTTCCCAAGCCCACCCCGCGTCTCTCGTTTTTTTCGCTCCCCGCGCCGCCGCCCCGGCGTTTGTGCCGCGCCCAACCCCCGCCACTCATGTCTCTCGCCATCCACTGGTTTCGTCGCGACCTCCGTCTGCGGGACAACACCGCCCTCAACGCCGCAGCGGCGGCCCACTCCCGCGTACTGCCCGTCTTTTTGCTGAGCGCGTGGAAATCCGCCCACCGTTGGACCGGACCGGGCCGCCAACAGTTTCTGTGCAACTGTCTGGCGAGCCTCGCCGCGGACCTGCAGAAGGCCGGCAGTCCGTTGGTGCTGCGCCGCGGGGACGCCGTAGGGGAAATTGAAAAACTCGTGCGCGAAACCGGCGCCACCGCCGTGTACGCCAACCGGGACCCGGATCCCCACGGGCGCGCGGTGGAAAAGAAACTCGCCGCCGCCCTGGACAAACTCGGTGTACGGTTCCACCTCCTGCAGGACGCAGCCCTGCATGAGCGCGACGCGGTGCTCACCGGAGCGGGATCCCCCTTCCGGGTTTTCACGCCCTACTCACGCGCCTGGTTTAAGCTGGAAAAAACAGCGCCCGGTCCGGTCGTGACGCGCTTGCAACCGCCGGAGCAGCCGCCGGCATCGCTTCCGCTGCCCACCCTGGCCGCATGGGGGTTTGCGGAGGACGCGGCCGCCTCGGTGGAATTGCCTGCCGCCGGGGAAAAGGCCGCGCTGGAGCGCCTGGAGCGCTTTCTGCAACGGGGGGCAACGGAGTACGCCCTGATGCGCGATCTGCCGGCCGCGGAGGGCACCTCGCGCCTTTCGCAGGATCTGCGCTTTGGCACGCTCTCCATCCGGGAGATTTTTGCCCGCGTGGAGGCGCGGGCTCGGACGGCGAACGCCGAACAGCGCCGCTCCCTGCAGGTGTTTCAAACCGAACTCTGCTGGCGGGAGTTCTACTTCCAGGTGCTGTGGTTTCATCCCGAAGTGCTCGAACTCGAATACACGGAAGCTTACCGCGGACTGCCGTGGAACCGGGATGAGGCCGCGCTGGAAAAATGGCAGCAGGGCCGCACGGGGTTCCCGATTGTGGATGCCGGCATGCGTCAGTTGCTGCAAACGGGGTTCCTGCACAACCGGGTGCGGATGATTGTGGCCATGTTTCTGACCAAGGACCTGCATCTGGACTGGCGCGAAGGCGAGCAGTGGTTCATGCGGAACCTGCTCGACGGCGAGATCGCCTCCAATAATGGCGGCTGGCAGTGGAGCGCGGGAACCGGCACCGATGCGGCCCCGTATTTCCGGATCCAAAATCCATGGACCCAGGGGTTACGGTTTGACGCGGAAGGGGAGTACATCAAGCGCTGGGTGCCGGAACTGCGGAGCGTGCCCGCCGCACAACTGCACAAGCCGCCTGCTCCGGGACTGCGTCTGGTGCCCGCGTATCCGCTGCCCATGGTGGACCATGCGCGCGAGCGGGACATTGCGCTGGATACCTACCGGCGCCATTTGAAAAAATAACCCGCTCCGGCTACTGTTCCGCGCGCCACCCCATGCAATCACGCCGTCTTAAAGCCGGTTCCGTGCTGGAACCCGAGTGGTTTTAGCGTTGCCGTCCCCCGGATTGCCGCACCCCGACGTATGTACTTTCCGGTCTTCAGCAAAGCCAAGGTGCTGGTGGTCGACGACGAGGCGTCCAATGTGCGTCTGCTGGAGCGTATTTTGGAGCTCTCGAAGGTGGACTCCGTGTGCAGCACAACGGACTCGCGCAAGGCGCTCCCTCTTTTTTTGGAGGAACAACCCGACATTGTGCTGCTGGATCTGCACATGCCGTACGTGGACGGGTTTACCATCCTCGCGCAGATTCAGGCCGCGGTTCCGGGCGACGAATATCTGCCGGTGATCATCCTCACCGCGGACATCACGCCGGAAACGCGGCAGCGCGCGCTTTCGCAGGGGGCGCAGGATTTTTTGACCAAGCCGTTTGAGCACTCCGAGGTGCTGATGCGGATACGCAATCTGTTGGAGAACAGAATGCTGCACAAGGAGCTGAAGCTTCAGAACACGAACCTCGAGACGTTGGTCAAACGCCGCACGGCCGAGCTGGAGGAAACCCTCGGCCGTCTGAAGGCCACGCAGCAACAGCTCATCAAACAGGAGCGTCTGCGCGCGCTGGGCATGATGGCCAGCGGCATTGCGCACGACTTTAATAATGCCCTCACCCTCGTGCTCGGCTACGCGGAGCTGCTGTCGCCCTTTTTTCAAAACCTGCCCGAGGAACGCGAAAAACTCTTCCTCGCCAACCTCATGGCGGCCGCGCAGGACGCAGCGCACGTCGTCAGCCGCCTGCGTGAATTTTACCGTCCCACCACCCACGGCGAAGTCCGCGAACGGGTCGATGTAAACGCCACCATCGAACAGTCCTTGATTTTGACTGCACCTCGCTGGCGCGACAAGTGCAGGGCCGAGGGACGTCAGATTGAGACGGAACTTTTCTTGAATGAAATTCCGCCCCTCATGGGCAACGCCGCCGAAGTGCGCGAGGTGCTCACCAACCTCATTTTCAACTCGGTGGACGCCATGCCGCGCGGGGGCCATCTCCGTTTCCGGACCCGTGCCACGGACGGCCGTATTGAAATCCGCGTAGAGGACACGGGCATCGGCATGACCAGCGAGGAATGCGCCCGCTGTCTGGAGCCGTTTTACACGACCAAGGGCGAGCAGGGGACCGGCCTCGGGCTGGCCAGCGTGTATGGTTTTGTGCAGCGCCATGGGGGAGGCATCCGCATTCAGAGCCAGAAGGGCAAAGGGGCG
>JBILWF010000477.1:0-3324 GCA_044370075.1 Chthoniobacteraceae bacterium
CCGACCTGCGCATTCCCACCGGGCGGCGCGACGTGACCAATGTTCCCGCGCAGGCCCTGCAGTTGCTGAACGATCCGTTTGTTCGCGCGATGGCAGCACACTGGGGTGCTGCCGTGGCGGCGCGCGCGCAGGAACCCGCCCCGGACCGGCTGCGCGGGATGTTTCGCACCGCCCTCGGACGGGAGGCGTCCGAAAGCGAAATGCGGCGCTGGCTCTCCGCGCTCGATTCGTGGGGAGCGGACACGCCGGCCGGTTGGGAGGCCGTGGCGCACGCATTCTTTAACACCAAGGAATTTCTCTACTACCGCTGACATGCACCCCGGATTTTCAAAACCGTTTTCGCGCCGTGAATTTCTGCGCGGCACCTCCGCGGGATTCGGCATGCTGGCGCTGCGCGCACTCGCGGGTTCCGCGGGGCCGGCGGCAGATGGCTTGCCGCACCGCGCAGCGCGTGCCCGGCACGTGGTTTTTTGCTTCATGGACGGCGGCCCAAGCCACGTGGACACCTTTGATCCCAAGCCGCTGCTTAAGGCACGCGAAGGCGAGGCCATCGGGGCCGCGGCCGTGTCCAAGCGCTCCCAATCCACCGCAAACCGCGTGTGGCTCGGTGCGTTGTGGGAGTTTGCTCAACGCGGACAAAGCGGCCTGTGGGTGAGTGACTTGCTGCCCAACCTTGCACAGGTCGCGGACCGGCTCTGCGTGGTGCGTTCCATGGTCGGCGAAGCCCCCCTGCACGGCCAACAAAACCTGCTGCTCCACACGGGCCGTGTCGTCGGACAGGCGCCCAGCATCGGGGCGTGGATTTCCTACGGCCTCGGCACCGAAAACCAGAACCTTCCGGGCTACGTGCTGCTCAACAACGACTGGGTTCCCAACGGGGGTCTGGAAAACTTCGGGAGCTCATTTTTGCCCGCCAGTCACCAGGCCTCCACGGTGCGCGCCCGGGGTGTCCCGATGGACAACATCGTGCCGGGCGATCCGCAGGCGCTGCAGCGCCACAAACTGCAGTTTTTACGCGAACAGGATGCAGCGTTCGCGCGGGAAGCTTCGGACACTGCGGAAATCGAATCGGCCATCGCCAACTACGAGACCGCGTTCCGCATGCAAAGCACCCTCCCGGAGGTGGCGGATGTCTCCGGGGAACCCGCCCACATCCGGGCGCTTTACGGCCTCGACTCGGCGGATGAACACCAGCGTTTTTACGCGCTGCAGGCCCTGCGCGCGCGGCGTCTGGTGGAGGCGGGCGTGCGTTTTGTGGAGATCACCTGTCCGACCTTTGACGGAAACAACTCGCCGTGGGACCAGCATGGCTTCCTCAAAAAGAACCATGAGAAAAACGCACGCATCACGGACCAGAGCGTGGCCGCGCTCATCGTGGACCTCGAACAGCGCGGACTGCTCGAAGACACCATCGTGCTCTGGGCGGGCGAAATGGGCCGCACTCCGCACACACCGCGCGTTTCCGCAAACTGCGGCCGTGACCATCATGTCGACGGGTACTCCCTCTTCATGGCCGGGGGCGGATTCAAACCGGGGATTGCATACGGCGACACCGACCCGTTTGGAAATTCTGTCGTCAACAACCCGGTGAACATCCACGACATTCACGCCACGGTTTTGCATCAATTGGGCGTTGACCACGAAAATCTCACCTTTACCCACGGAGGGCGCCGGCAACGCCTCACCGACGTGCACGGCCGGGTGCTGCATGAACTTCTCGCGTAAAAAGGAAGCGTCCCCCGCGGACGGTAATTTGGAAAAATCGGCCAAAGAAACCACCCCCAAACACAGTATACAAAAATATGAGAGTCCCCCCCCTGTCTCGCACTCTCCCCGCCTCCCGGCGCGACTTTCTATCCCGCGCCATGCAAGGCGTCGGCGGACTGGCCTTGTCCGCGGCGCTGCACGATCTCACGGCCGCTCCGGAGGCGGTTTCTCTCCTGAATTCGCCGCTCGCCCCCAAGCCGCCCCACTTCGCCCCGAAAGCAAAACGCGTGATCCAGATCTTCTGCGCGGGCGGTCCCTCGCAGGTGGACACCTTCGATCCCAAGCCGTTGCTTGCGAGGCATGACGGCAAAGTGGTCGACGAAGTGGTGAAGGATTACGCCAAACAAGCCATCCAGCTCACCGGCGGACTCGACGGCGGCAACCGTCTTGGAGGCAAGCTGAAGGGCTCCCCCTTTGCCTTCCAGAAGCACGGGCAGTGCGGCATGGAGATCAGCGAGCTTTTCCCCAAGCTGGCCACCCACGCGGACGAACTCTGCGTGGTCCGCTCCATGCGCTCGAACAGCTCCGTGCACGGGCCGGCCGCCAACTTCATGACCACGGGGGATGCTTTTAATCTGCGTCCGAGTCTTGGTGCGTGGACCGTGTACGGCCTCGGCTCGGAGAATCAAAACATCCCCGCCTTTGTGCATCTCTCGGAAAAGGGTCCCTACGGCAGCGACCGGGGGTACTGCAACGCGTTCCTTCCGTCGTGGTCCGCCGGCACCTGTATTCCCACCAAGGACATGACGCTGTCCAAGATGATTGAAAACATACGCAGCAGCGGCATGTCGCTGCGCGAACAGCGCCGGCAAATGGATTTGCTCCGCGAGATGCACGAGCGATTCCAAGCCCGGCACGCGGAACAGAAGGTCCTCGACGGACGCCTCGAGGCGTTTGAAATCGCCTTTCGCACGCAGGTTCAGGCGGCCGAGGTCTTCGACGTAGCCCGCGAACCGGGCCCCATCCGCGAACTGTACGGCGATTCGCAACAGGGCCGCAACCTGCTGCTCGCCCGGCGCCTTGTGGAGCACGGGGTCCGGGTGGTGCAGGTCATGCACTACGGGTGGGACACGCACGACCGCAACGATGAAGACCACCGCAAGCTTGCGGCCGAGTGCGACCAACCTCTCCACGCGCTGCTCACCGACCTGAAACAGCGCGACATGCTCAAGGACACGCTGATCCTTTGGGGCGGCGAATTCGGGCGCACCCCGACCATCGACGGTAACGATCCAGCGTCCAAAAAGTCGATCGGGCGCGACCATCACCCAAGCGGCTTCACCGTCTGGATGGCGGGTGGCGGAGCGCGTCCCGGCACGGTCTATGGCGGCACGGATGATTTCGGTGGAGTGGCCACCGAGAATGTCGTCAGCGTGCACGACCTTCACGCCACGATCCTGCATCTGCTGGGGTTTGATCACGAGCGTCTCACCTACCGGTACGCCGGCCGCGACTTCCGCCTCACCGACGTACACGGGCACGTGGTCGCAGGCCTCGTGGCATAACCTCTCAAGGTCCCCAACAGACCCCGGAGATTGCACAGGGCACGGAGGCCTT
>JBILWF010000478.1:0-3323 GCA_044370075.1 Chthoniobacteraceae bacterium
CGGCAGCAAAAATGGCGTGATGTCGCTGCCGCGCCACCTGTCACTGAACCCGCAGGCGACCGGAAACGGCCGCGACAAACGGAACCTCAATCCCTTGTGCGTGGAACCGGTGGAGGAATTAAAGAAGCTGCGATTCAACCCGGTGCACGTTGGGAATTTATCCATTCCCGCGAATGGCGAAACGGTTTTGAGCGGTGTACGGGGCAGGGCTGTTGAATTGGAGGCCGTGATTGATCCGGGGAAGGCGCGCGAAGTGGGACTCCGGATTTTGCGCAGTCCCGATGCTGCGGAATACACTACGATTAGTCTGTCGATGCACGCATGGGCCTGGCCGTGGGCATCCCTAAAGAGGGAACTAATGGTGGATGTCTCTCAGGCTTCCCTCAGTCCTGATGTGGCTTCGCGAACGCCGGAGATTGGTCCGTTGTTCCTCCAGGATGGGGAACCCCTGCGGCTGCGGGTGTTTATCGATCGGAGCATCGTCGAGGTTTATGCGAACGGACGCCAGTGTTTGACCATGCGTGCATATCCGACTCGGTCTGACAGCGTGGGAGTATCTGTTTTTGCCCGGGGCAACGAGGCGACTCTGATTTCACTCGATGCGTATCAAATGCGCAGTATCTGGCCTGAGTTGAAGGGGCAAGAGGGGCTTTGAATTGCACACGTCCGGAGTGCGTAAAGAAGCGCTTGGTAAAGACCCGGATGGGCGGTCTGCCTCGAACAGGCACTGCTATGTGCATTTCCCGGAACAACTTTCCGTTCACGGATTCCCGGCCATGTACCGCACCGCGTTTTCCAGGACACGCAGGGGTTCCTCCTGCTGATAGACAGGAAACGTCTCGTGTCCGGGCCGGAAATAAAACACGTGCCCCTTGCCCACCCTCCAGAGACAGCCGCTGCGGAAGTGTTCGCCCTTGTCCCATCGCTCCTCGAAGACAACCGCGTCGGGTACCGGGACGTGAAAGGGCTCGTCATACATTTCAGTCCGTGCGACATCCCACGCGGCGGGAAGACCCGCTGCAATGGGGTGCTGGGGAAGCCGTGTCGTGATGTGACCGGGAGCCCCGTCGGCGCGCCACGCGGGAAATACACAGGAAGGGAGGGTCAGTTTCCAAATCCCGTTCTCTTTTTGGAGAGTGGGAGTCAGCGGGGTGTCTCTTTTCACGATGCGGCCCATGGGGCTTTCGTTGCGCGTCTCGATTTGTGCAGTGGCGCGTTCGGATTCGGGGATTTCGCGCAAGGCGTCGGCCTTGGCGCGCTCCTGCATGAGGCGCACAAAGGGGCGGGCCCAGTGGGCGGAGTGCAGGGCGATGAAATGGAGTTTTCCCTCCAGAACGCGCCGGACGATTTCCTCCGCCTTGGACGGGGCGAGGCGCGCGTGCTGCACGTGTCCCCACCAAATTAGCACATCGGTTCTCTCCAAAGCCCCCGTTTCCAACCCCTGTTCCGGAGCGTCCAGATTCGTTCCGCGAACTTCGAGTCCGGGCCGAGTCCGCAGGTTTTCAACGATGGTCTCGCCCAGAAATTTTCCGGCGTAGCCCTCCTTTTGACGCGGTTGTTGTTCGTCCCACACCAGAACGCGGACCGGTTCCGCGAGCGCGGGGAGGGCGCAAGCCATCAGGCACATCAAAAAAAACGGGGGGTGGCGCTTCATTGCATCTACCAGACCGTTCCGGTCCGGGTTACACAAGTCCCAAGTCTTCGGCGAGGGATACGCGCTCCGCTGGAGAGGGCATGCTGACTCCGCATGGAAGGGGGAATCTTAGGTCACTCCCGGGGCGGTACTCACAGACCTACGAAAAGAACACCTGCTCTGCCGTCTTGCGCAGCATCCACTCTTTGTCCACTGGGGAAAGAAAGTCCAAACAGTTCCGGATGAGGTTGATGGAATCCGCGTAGTTGTGTCCCGGCTGGACCTGATAGGGGCAGTCGCTCGCCCACATCAAGCGGCTTGGGCCGTAGGCGGAGTGGAGGGTTCGGATCATCGAAGCGAGGTCCGTGTAGGGCGCCGTTTTGGAGCCGAGCGCGTAGAAGGCGGAGGTTTTCACAAAGGTGCGCTCGAGATCTGAAATGCGGCTGAGGTGTTCCAGATCTCCCGGCGCAATACTTCCGCTGATACCGATGCGGGCAAAGTGGTCGATTACCACCCGGGTCTTTGGGAACCGTTTGCACATGCCTTCAATGGCTGGAAGGGCGTCGGGGTCCGCCAACAGGCAGATGGAGAGCCCGTTATCCGCTGCGTGCCCCCACATTTTTTGCATCCCGGGTGAATCCTTCCAGGCTTCCGCCAGGTCGCGGCTGGCCCGGACGCGGAACCCGCGGACCCCGCGTCCGGCGAGGGCTCTCATTTGGGAATCCACCCCGGCTTTGGTCTCGTCGACAATTGCCACTCCGCTAAATACGCCGGGCTGTGAGGCCATCACGTCCAGGAGGTAGCTGTTGTCAAATTTGTAGAAGCTCATCTGGATCAGCACGACGCGCGCAACCCCTAGCGTGCGGCAGTGCGCGAAGAGTTCCGCAGGTGTAAACGACGGCGGCACCATGTCCCTCTCGCGCTCGAATCCCTCGGCTAGCGGGTAGCGTTGTGTGTCGGGGGTCCAGACATGAACGTGGGCGTCGATGTAGTTTTGCTCCACGTGAGGCGGGGCAACGCAACCGGCGGTCGCGAGAGCAGAGAGGGCGGAGGCGCGCAGAAACGCGCGGCGGTCGAGGGGAGTTTGGGCGTGCATGCGAGGTTCGGTTTGGGAGGCACGTGTGCTCGAGAATAAATCCCGGTTTTTTACTGCGGCTTGATGTGTCCGCGGTTTCAGGCGTTTTGTCGCCCGAGGGAATGGGGCGGATCTTGTGCGAAGTTGAGGATGAATTCCCGGTAGAAAGCGGCCGCCCTGCTTACTTGTTCCAGGGCGACGTATTCGTCCATGGAATGGGCCTGGTCTATGCTTCCGGGGCCAAAAAGAATGGTGGGAATCCCGGCCCTTGAAAGCTTGCTCGCATCGCTCCCGAAAGGCACGCCACACGGCTCGGGATTGATTTGCAACGAACGCGCCACATGTTGTGCGGTCGTGACAACGCGGGAGTCTGCCGGCGTATCGAGGGCTTCATCCACGAGGAGCAGCGGTTCTTCGATTTCCGCGGCGAAGCCCGGATGGTTCAGGGACAGCCCCTGAAGAAGGCGGCGGAAGTCCTCGACAACGCGAGATGCCGATTCGCCCGGAAGAAGGCGGCGGTCCACTTCAATCGCGCAGCTGTCGGGTACAAAATTGACTTGGACCCCCCCTTGAATGACACCCGCGTTAAGCGTGGGGCAGCCCAGCAGGGGATGT
>JBILWF010000479.1:0-3316 GCA_044370075.1 Chthoniobacteraceae bacterium
CGAGGCCGCTCAGTCCCCGGTTCATCCCGAAAAAACCTGATTGTATGGCCGCACCCCAGGGAATTCTGCAGTGGCGGAAAGGAATCCGCCTGGACGATTTGGAACATGCTTCGGTGGAGGAGGAAGAGTACAAGCGCTTGCTCAAAAACTCCCAGCTCAAGCTGCTCAACTACCAGCGCAGTCTGGCCGAATGCAAACGGACGCTGGTGGTCCTCTTCGAGGGACCCGATGCCGCCGGCAAGGGCGGCGCCATCAAGCGTTTGGTGGAGCGACTCGATCCGCGCCTGCTGCGCGTGCATTCGGTGGTCAAGCCCACCGAGGAAGAGTATGCCCACCACTACCTCTGGCGGTTTTGGAACAGGCTGCCGGCTTACGGTCAGATTGCGGTTTTTGACCGCTCCTGGTACGGGCGGGTTTTGGTCGAACGCGTGGAGGGGTTTTGTTCCGAAAAAGAGTGGAAGCGTGCGTACGAGGAAATCAATGAATTCGAAAGGCTTTTGTGCGACGATGGAACGGTTTTTGTGAAGATCTACCTTCACATTTCCAAGGACGAGCAGTTGATGCGCTTCAAGCGGCGGGAAAGCGACCCCTACAAGCACTGGAAAATCACCGATGAGGACTGGCGCAACCGGCGCAAGTGGGACGAGCACAACGAGGCCGCCGAGGTGATGTTTGAGCGCACCTCCACCGAAGTGGCTCCCTGGTGGATTTTGCCCGGAAATTTCAAGTGGAATGCCCGCATTGAAGTGCTCAAGGCGGTCAACGCTGCCCTCGAGGCCGCGGGAATCAAAAAGCTCAACTAAAGCCAAAATGAATGCCGCGCGCTTTCGCCGATTCTTCACCGGGAGTGTGCTCTTTATTTCCCTGCTCCCGGGCGGGTGCACCAAGTGGAGTGAAACCCGCTTTCAGAGCGGATTGGTTGAGGCAGAAAAGCGGATCGCCTCCTCGGATTTTCAGGGTGCGGTGCGGGTCTACGAATCGGTTTTGGACGGATCATCCAAGACGGCCGAGGCGCATTACCGCCTGGCGGTGCTGTACGCCGACCGACTCAAGAATCCGCTGGGTGCGCAGCATCATTTTTTGCGCTACCTGGACCTGGCTCCCGAGGGCCCGTACGCAAAGGAGGCGCGCACTTGGGAAAAGGAGGGGCACGCCCGGTTGGTAACGTATCTGGGCAACGGAGCCCCCCTGACGCAGGAGGAGGCAGCGCGTCTGAGAAACGAGAACCTGTCGCTGAAGAAAAGCCTTGCCGAACTGCGTGCACAGAAAAGTGCGCCGGTACCCGGAGTCCCGGTGGCCAAGGGAGGCGATGTCGCCAAAAAGCCGATTCCCCCCGGAGCGCGCACCCACATCGTGGGGAAGGGCGAAACCCTCGCCTCGATTGCTGCGAAGTATTACAAAAACAGGGGAAGGTACCGGGACATCCTCAATGCGAATTTTTATTCCGCGGAAGCTGCGACGAAACTCAAGGTCGGCCAGGAACTTGTCATTCCGTAGGGGAGGGCGGATCCGGCGGATGGCAACCGGTTAATTGCCCGAAGCGGGCGCTGGGAGCAACTTGACGGTGGTGGTTCCCCGGGGCGTCAGGAGATGCCCCACGCCGGAGACCTCCGAATCCGAGTAAAGGGCTCCGCGCACGGGTGCGCGCACGGTGGAGCCGCCAAGAGTTACAGGAACCGAACCGGAGAAGGTGCCGTTTAGCGGATCCAATCGCAGGTAAATCCCGGGCGCATCGGGAAAATTGACCGTACGCTGGTCTCGGGCAATCCGAAAGCGGTAGGAGGAGTTTTCTATCTCCGGAATTTGGAGGATTCCCGTATTCTGGGGAAAACTTGGCAGGGGCTGCCGCGCTCTCGGCGGAGTGTACTCCTGCAGAATCGACTGGGAGGAGCCAAAGTGCTCGGGAACCGCGATTCCCGAGTGCTTTTTGTTGAAAGCGTTGAACCAGGAGTAACCCGACAGCCTGGGCTCTTCATCAAGCGCGGGAATCTCAAGGTCTCCCGCGATAAAGCAACTTCCCTGAAGATAAGAAAGGGGCCACCAGACGAAGGGGTTGATAAACCGGAGTGCCAGATACTGGGCTTGGAGCTCAGGAAAGAGTTCGCAGCGGAAGACCGAGATTACAGATCGTGTTCCCTCTTTGGAAATTAAACTGGAAAAAGTCAAAGGGCGACCGTCCGGCAGGAAGCCACTTCCGAGAATCGCGGTGTTGCGGTTAAAAGAGCGCAAGGAGAGGGCTCCCAATCCCCCGATCGCGTAGGAACCACTTTCCAACTCTTGTTGAAAGATTGGATTCGGCAGCTTGTTGTTGTACCAGTTCGGCTGAGTGAGCAGTGCCAGGAGGGGACGTCTCCGGTTATCGGACTGCAGCGGTGCAGCGGGCTCCGAGGCTCCCACGGCAAGTTCCTCACTCGGGGACCAGAAGCTCAGGACCCGCACAGCCAAAATTCCGGGAGCCTCGTTTTCGCCGCCCTGCAAGCGCAGTTCAATTTTCAAGGGTGTCGCCCCATTTAATCCGAGAGTTTTGTCGCAGTAGTACGTTCCATCCGCCTGCTTCCGCGCGACTCCCGTGAAAGAGTATTCCAGTCCATAGTACCGGACCTTCCCGGAGACACTTCCCAGGCGCGTGACGGAGACACCATAGGTGCCTGCATTCCGGGCCATGCCCATAGGAACCTGAATCACCGTCGAACTCACGGATCCGGAAAAAACCCCCAAGGCGTCCACGGATGTCGCAAAGTAATTAGTTCTGTCCAATGGATTCCCGTTTATGTGCGCCCGCCATCGCGGGCTTTCCAGTTTGCCCCCGTAGGTGGCGGACACTAAGCCCCCGGCATCGGGCGACGTGAATTCCCGCCGGATTCGGACACGGTTGAGCCGGATGGTCTCCTCCGGAACCGATCCCTCGGCGGACGGATCCGACGCGCCACCGGTGCCCGTTGGAATTGCCTGAAGACTCGATAAAAATCCGTCTGTATCCGAGGACATTCTACCGAATGTCGAATGTTTTCCGTCGTGAAAGGTGGAGTCTTCCAGAAGGATAAAAAACTGGCTGCCACCACTGCTGGGAGTCCCTGAATTGGCCATGGAGATGACCCCACGCAAGTGGGAGCGCTCCGGGGCGGTGGAGAATTCATCGGGAATCCAGTAACCGGGCCCGCCGGAGCCAAAATTAGACTTCAGCGTGCTGTGCCTCGTGAGGGGATCCCCCCCTTGAATCATGAAATTGCCGATCAAGCGATGAAAGGAAGTGTTGTCGTAAAACCCACTCTCCGCCAAGTAGCGGAAGTTGGAGACGGTTTTGGGGGAAGCACCT
>JBILWF010000480.1:0-3313 GCA_044370075.1 Chthoniobacteraceae bacterium
GTTTTTTTCCAGGGGACTTTCCAGTGCAGGCGTGTTGCGCCACTGCTCGAAAACGCGCCGGATCTTCGGATCCGACTCCGCAATGTGCCGTCCGAGGCTGTTGGCGTAAAAGCGGTTAAACACCGCGTCGCTGCTCTCGTGCCCGGTCTCCATCAAATACGGAAGAGCCATCACCGCGTACCAAGCAGGCTGGCTCACCATCTGCACGGTGAGATTCTGGTGCTTGAGCGTGGTCGAGGAACCGGACTGGAGCAGCTTCTCCAAATTGAATGTCTTGGTCTGCGCTCCGCGCAGGGGAATGGCGAGGGATTCGATCACCGGAATCCGTCGCGAAAGCACGGGCAGCATGCCCTCCTCCCCGTCGCTCATCCGCTCCGTGGCAGCCACCGCCTTGTACGTGAGCGCATCAGCCCCGTCCGGAACGCGAATCCGCCAGGAAAGGGAAACCGCCTGGTGCGAGGGCAAATCAAAAGCCTGCTCCCCTGCCTTGTTCTCAAGCTGCGCATCGCGGTTTTCGAGGGTGCGCGCGTCTGCAAACGTCAACCGCACGCGTCCCGCCTGACGCGTGGGCGACTGGTTACTCACCTTCACCGTGAACTCCAGTTCATCGCCCTCCCGTACAAACCGGGGCGGATTGGGTTCCACCATGACATCCTTGGATGTCACTGCCTTGCCCGACAGAAAACCGGAACGCAGTTGCTTGTCATGAGCGAACGCCAAGAATTTCCATTCCGTAAGCGCCTCCGGCATGGTGAACTCCATCCGAACCATGCCCTGCGCATCACTCACCAGTTTGGGAAGGAAGAACGCCAGTTCGTTGAGGTTTTTGCGTGCCGTGATTTTGTCCGGATCAAGCAGAGCCGGGCGCGCTTCATCGGCCGACTTCGCCCGCTCCGGTGCCCTATCCGCCTGCTGTTTGTCGACGGCGGCCAGAGCAAGAGCGTTGCCCCCGGCGTAATCAGCCCTCTGTAGCTCCGCTCGGTTCAGTGCGCGCGGGGCAGCGTCCATCTCCATGGCGGCCGCCATCGGTGCCGCAGCCGGCATAGGCGCACCCATCCCGTTGCGTGCTGCTTTTCGCAAAAACAGCATCTCATGCCAGCTCTGCTGCAAAATGTCGGCCGGATAGTGCCGGTACTCCAGAGAGGCGGGCTCCATCGGAACCACCCAGCCGTTCCAGAGCGCCTGAAAGGGCTGCCCGTGATTCGCGGAATGGCCGGATGCGGGTGCCTGCTCGCGCCGAAACACGTCCAACCACTCCCTCCAACTGTGCGGCTTGTACTGGTCCAGCGAAGCGTCGTAGAGCGTGGCCACACATTCGGCCACCGCGCTTTTGGCATCCGGTCCGGAGACAACGGCAGTCCAGGTTTCCTTTTTTCCGGGCTCGAGCTTCGAAACCAAACGCTCCCACCGCACCGACAGTTTTTGGTTCGACCAGGGTACATCCACCACATGCTCGTGAAGGTACGCCCGGTTCTCGCGAAAGAAGGTCACACGGACTCCGAACCCACCGCGCATCTCTTCGCCCACCGCCTGCGAAAGCACATGCTGCGTGTGCTCCGCGTCTGTCCAATACGCGCGCAACTTTTTGTGGCGGTGCAGCACCTCCACAAAAGCGCGTCCCTTCTCGTAGCCCGTTCCCCACAGCGCGCGGAAGGTTTGTCCGGGTTCCACCGACCACTTCTCCGCACCCCAGTGATCCGCCACCCGCACGGAAAACCGGTTCGCCTTCGGATCCAGCACATGCAACGTGTGGCGCGCGGTCACCGTTTTTCCAAAGCGGTCCGTCGTCTGCAACATCGCCCGGTACACTCCGGCCTTAAGCGGCGTCTCCCACTCCAAACGACCGCCTCCGTCGGTCTCAAAAGCCTTCTCCGCCACTACCTCGCCCGGCTCCCACGAATCCGGATTGGCCGGATCCTGCGGTGGCTTAGCGCCATCGGCCACGACCCGCCCCCCCCGCGGGAAGGGCACCGGAAGCCCGCCAGGTTGCAGTTCCGCTCGCACCACCGCGTCGGGCTGCTTGAGTGCATGGATTTTTAGCGTTCCCCTCGCAGCCTGAGGTGCACCGTCGATGGAAGACGTCTCCACCGTCAGGCGCACGGGCTTTTGCACCTCCTGCCATTCCTCCGCATCCACGTTCGCCGTGAGCGCCGTGTACCCCGCGCGAACCGACCGAGAACCCGACCGCGTTTCGCCCGTTGTGTCGGTTACATCCGCGTACACGCGGTACGTGAAAATCGGTTCGTTTTTCTCCGGGACCACCCTGTCCGGCAGCGCCTTGAACTGAATCTCAAATCCTCCATCGGCCGTCGTGGTCGCAACGCCCCGCGCGATGTGTGCGCTTGCGCGGTTTCCGGGTCCCGGCGGAGACCATCCGGGCCGCGGTCCCTTGCCAAAAACCGCGCGTCCCCCGCGCGGCCCGCCCGCGTGAAAGTCCATACCCGGCCCACCTTCGAAGCCCACCATTCCCCACCAGCACCACCGTGGAAACTCGACCTCCCGTACCACGCGCCAAGCGACCTTGGCGCCACCCACGGCTGCGCCACTGTAGGCCGAGGCCCGGCCGGCGAGCCGCACCTCCGCACCGAGCGTGGCGCCCTCCTTGGGCGCGAGCAGTTCCACCTGAAACTTCGGCCTCTTGTACTCCTCAACCTGAACCTGCGCCGAACCATGCGGCCCCTTTTCAACCTGCAGCACCATGGCCCCCGAAACGGTTCCGCCCGGCGCATTGAAACTTCCCGAGAACGAACCGTAGTCATTGGTTGTGTGTTTTTGGCGCGCGATCTCGCGGTGGTTCGCATCGCGAAACACCACCTCTAAATTCCGCCCCCCGATAACCCCATACCGGTCGTTCCCCGTGCTGGCCGAAAAGCAAAGCCCCTTGTACTGGACGATTTGTCCGGGCCGGTAGAGCGCGCGGTCGGTGAAAAACACGGTCTGTTCCAAGGCCCGTTGCGGGCCTTGATCTCCAAAACCCACTCCCACGTCCGGCTCCGAAGCTAACCGCATCCCCCCCGCATCCACGACGAACAGCGGCACCTCGTGCATCTGCTTTCCCCTGGCCTGATAGACAAACAATCCGTTGGCGTCGGTCTGAATCTCCGTCTCCGGATTCCACACCACGCGGTTTTGCTGAAACCGCTGCACGAACGGACGCACCCGCGCACCCGTCACCGGTTCCCCCGAGCGTGCCTGCAACACAAAACCCTCCACGGCCCTCGCCGCCCCGGGACGCGTCACCAGCGCCAGATCACTGACCCACACCGTGGTCCACGCAACCTGGTTTTCCCCCTTCGCGAACCCCGCATCCTGA
>JBILWF010000481.1:0-3311 GCA_044370075.1 Chthoniobacteraceae bacterium
GGTGCCGGGTATACTGGCGCACCTCCGCCTTTTTTTGTGCGTTTTGAAACCAGCTACTGGATCGGGGTGCGGATGCCGCCGATCCACACGAAAGGAAATCCGGAACCTGTCGCGTACTGCCTGCTGATGGCCTCGGATTCCTTTCGATTTGGCGGACTTGTACTCGATGTTGCCCCCCTGTTGCTTTCGGTGCTGGTGCTGCTGGGATCGGCTCTGTTTTGGATACCGTTGGTTCGGAGTATCACGCAGCCGGTTTCGGCGATGGAGCGAGCGGCGGTCGCGCTCGCCGGAGGAGATTTTAGCGCGCGGGTTTCCGAGGAGCGCGGGGACGAGTTGGGGCGGTTGGCCAGAACCCTGAACACGCTTGCTGCCGGATTACAGCAGCGCCTTGAGAGCAAACGGCAGTTTGTGGTGGACGTGGCTCATGAGCTCGGTTCACCCCTTGCGCGCATGCAGTGGTCAATGGACGTGCTCCAGAGGCAGATGGACGACCGCCAGAAGGCCGTGCTTCTGGATCTGCGTGAGGAGGTGGACCTCATGGTTCACCTCGTTGAGGACCTGTTGCGCTTTTACCGCTCAACCACCGTCGAGATTCCAACCCAGGAGACCGTCTGCATTCAGGCGCTCATTCAGAGCGCTGCGGATCAGGAGCATGTTCCCGCCCATGGCCTGAACACCGAGGGGCTTCTTCCTTGTTCGGTGAGGGCCAACACGAATTTGCTGAGGCGGGCAGTGGGAAACGTGTTTCGCAACTGTCTGCGTTATGCGCCGGACTCGGGCCCGATTCGGGTCAGTAGTGAGGGGTCGGGGCCGCGTATTACCGTGCACATTACCGACAATGGCCCCGGGGTGGCCCCGGAGTTGATCTCACGGCTGGGGGAACCGTTTTTTCGGGTAGACTCGCACCGTGCGCGCGAGACAGGGGGAAACGGTCTGGGCTTGTCGATTGCTAAACGATGCGTGGAAGCGTGCGAAGGCTCCGTGCAAATTGCCAACGCGACACCAAGCGGATTGCGTGTGAGTCTAACGCTTCCCGCGGCCGCTCCTGCGGGCGGCTTGGACTTGATAAAAAATCGCTTTTCGCTCCGTTTCCGCAACCCGCGCGCGCGGTGACGTTGCTGCGCGCTTAAATGAACCGGCGTACCGTACGCACTTTTCCCGATGGCATAACACGAACAACATCGTTCTGCTCACCGCGCGCGTTGCGCCGGCCGCCGCCGGTGCGCCAAGTCGCGGGGCGATTAGGTGCGGGGGCGGCTGGGCCTCCCGTGAGAAGCACGCGCGCCTTGAATTCCGCACTGTGCATGCGTCTCGTGTTTTTCATGTCTCTGTTTGGGATTTACCCGCACAGAGCTTACCATCTCCAACTTACAATCCTACTGGCTCCGTTTTGCCGTGGCACCTCTATCCAATCTGTGAATTACTCGGCGGCAGGGAGTTCTACCGCGTGCGCGTAAAAGGCGATCTGGTCGTACTGCTGCTTGTGATTGCCAAACCCCTTGCGCAGCGTGGTGCACAGGGCGTTTGTGCCGCCCGCCTGCATGACATCCGGGCCGTCCTTGTATAACTCATCTGTGTTTTTCGTGCCGGGCCGGACGATTGCGATGTGCCCCGGTCGGGTCGGATCGGGATTCTTGAGCGAAGCCAGCACCAGGCGGCCGTCGTTTGCAGCTGCCTGGGCTGCTGCGTCATCCTTCAAGGCCACCCATCCGGCCTTCCTGCCGGCGTCCGAGGCCAGCCACTCGAACTGTGCGTTGGCAAGGCCCACGACCCCGCGTTCCGGCGGGCGCAGCAGCGGAATTGCCAGCCGGGCAGCGGCCGCAGCGACGAACTGGCTGCAATGCGTATGCTTGCTTCCGGCATCCTTGAGAGGCTGGCCGGTCGGCAAGCCGGTTTTCCAATCCACGATGGCTCCCGGAAGCCAAAGTTTGTCGACCTCCATTGCTTCCAGTCGTTTCCAGAGCTCCTCGGTTGGCCCCCTGGTCCGCGCGACCCAGCGTAGGGCCTTTTCGACCAAAGGCTCGAGACCGTCTGTCTGTTCGGGATGCGGGCTCGAGGTGAACACCCGGCCCAAGCCGTAGGAGGCGCGCACCATCGCGGGCGAATTCACCATGGCGCCGACCGGCGTATCGTTTTCGGCAAGCTCGCTGCGGAAAATGAAGAGCGTTTCAAATCCAGGCAGATCCTTGCGGGAGTCGGCCCGGATAATCGGACCGTTGGAATAGAGGATGCTCCTCTCTGAAAATTTGTCTCCGAGGCCCTCGCCGTCGATCCGCACCTCGCCCCGTCCCCGACGCCATCTGGGCGAGACTGTTCTTGCGTTCAGCAAGCCGATTCCCCACTCAAAACCGCTGCATGCGAGATACGCCCCGGCGCAGATGCCCGCATATCCGCCGCCGTTGCGCACGAAATCCCGGACTGCTTCGCGGCCTTTTTCACCGAGGCCGTCCGCTTCGGCCCTGCCGCTGCCGCCGGTGAAAAGGACTAGATCTTGGCCGTTCAGCGCGCCCTCGGCGATGTCGCCCCCCTTGAGCCTGGTGATCTTGATGTCGCGGGTCTTTCGCGCAATCTCTGTGATGCGAGGGATGCCATTGCCCGCAGCGCCTCGGTCGTCGTAAACGGCGACTCGAATGAGCGGACTTTCTGCGGCAAACAGTCCGAGGGGCAGTATCAGAAACGCGGTGAGGCTTCGCATGGGGTTCAGCGCAAAGCATCTTGATGGATGGGATGGGGGAGCGCAACGTTTGCTCCGGTCGCGGGTGAAGCCAAGCGCGGAGGAGGGGAGGCTGTTACTCCCACCAACCAGACTCCTTCGGGGCTTCGGCTTCTCCGGCACGAGTTGCGCGGGGGCTTTCGAAAAATTGGAAGAGTTTCGGATCACGCCAGCCGCGGTCACGTTGCGCACCCCCGAGGGTTGGCTCGCGCTGGAAATACGCAAAGGCAGAGGCTCCACCTGTCGCTCCGCCGGGCCTTCCGATTGGATCACTGTTTGCACCCGGATCCGGATTCCGTTGGTATGCCTTCGGTTTCCCTCCTCCTTCCCATGAACAGCGTCCTCGTCTCCCTGCACGCCCTCCTGTTTATTTCGTTGAGCAGCCTTGCGGCGGAAAACCCACCCGTTCCGCAGCCGATCACGCGCATCGCCTTTCTGGGCGACAGCATCACGGCGGGCGTCGGCGTGCGGTCCCCCAAAACCGACCGTTATTCGACGGTCGCCACACGGCTGCTTCAGAGTCGTTTTCCCGATTTGACCGAGATCAACCTGGGTCGCAGTGGTCAGGCCCTCTGCCAGCAAAAACCGACTTACGCGG
>JBILWF010000482.1:0-3308 GCA_044370075.1 Chthoniobacteraceae bacterium
TCGAGATCAAAAAATGAAACGCGTGCGCATGCTTCCCCTGCTCCTGCTGTGCGCCGGCATGTATGCCGGCGTCGCCTTCCCCAGCGCTGCGGCGGCCGAAAAAGAATCTGAACGCCCCCCCACGCCCTTGGAGCCCGTTCAAATCGGGGAGCCCACCGGCCTCCGCGTCGAACCCGAGCATGCCTCCCTCAACTCCCCCGCGCGTAAGATCCAGTTTGTGGTCACCGGCCTGTATGCGGACGGCTCCGTGCAAGACCTCACTCGGGCCGCTTCCTACCAGCTCGAGAACCCTGCCTTTGCGCGCATTTCCGGGGGCCTGCTAATGCCGACGGCGGATGGCTCCACTATGCTGCGGATTACCGTGGGATCCCGCACGCAGGACGTGCCGGTCACCGTCAGCGGACAGGGTTCCCCGGAGGCCGTTCCGTTTCTGACGGGGGCGCTGGCAGCCCTTTCCAAAAACGGATGCAACTCCGGCGGCTGCCACGGCGCGCCCAGCGGCAAGGGCGGCTTTGCTCTCTCCATGGTCGCGTTCGATCCCGAGTCCGACAAACTCACGCTGACCCGAGATTTTTTTAACCGCCGCATCAACCGCGCCGAACCCGAATCCAGTCTGCTGCTGCGCAAGCCACTCATGGAAACCGCCCACCGGGGCGGACAGCGCCTCACCAGGCAGGACGAAGCCTACTCCCTCCTGCTGGACTGGATCCGGCAGGGCTGCCGCTTTGACGCGCCCCACACCCCGGCGGTGACCGGCATCCACGTCGGTCCCGAAGCGCACCGCACGCTGCAGTGGCCCGCGCACACCCAGCAGTTGCGCGTCACCGCCTCCTTCAGCGATGGATCCAGCCGCGACATCACACGACTGGCCCTGTTTTCGAGCTCGGATGAAAACGTGGCCACTGTGGACGGCAACGGACTGGTGGTCTCCTCCGCGCGCGGACAAACGGCCATTTCCGTGCGCTTTTTGGACCGCGTGGAAGCCTGCCGACTCACGTTCATCCGTCCCGTCGCTGGCTTTGCGTGGAATGCGCCGGAACCGGCCAACGCAATCGATCAAACGGTGTTTGAGCAACTGCAGCGGCTTCAAATCCCTCCCTCGCCGCTTTGCTCGGACAGCGAGTTTGCCCGGCGCTCGAGTCTGGATGTGACCGGTTTGCTGCCCAAACCCGAGGACGCCCGCTCGTTTTTGGAGGAAACCGCCCCGGACAAACGCGCGAGGTGGGTGGAAAAGCTCCTCGCTTCGCCCGACTTTGCGCGCTTCTGGGCCTTTCGCTGGGGCGATCTGCTGCGCATTTCCCCGAACACCGTTTCCGAACCGGGCACCCACAAATACCATGACTGGCTGGTGCGCGCTTGGGAAAACAACCTGCCCTACGACCAGTTTGCCCGCGCGCTGCTTTCGGCGGAGGGAAGCACGCTGGAGAATCCGCCTGCCAACTTTTTCCGGACGACGGCGAATACTGCCGAGGCTACTGAAATGACCGCCCAGATTTTCCTCGGGGCCCGCATCCAGTGTGCCAAATGCCACAACCATCCTTTCGAGCGCTGGACTCAGGACAACTACTACGGCCTCGCTGCTTTTTTCGAGCGGATCCAACGCCGCAAAGGAAACCGCGGCAACGAAATGGTGCTCTTCAGCGCGCGCAAAGGAGAAACCACTCAGCCGCGCACGGGCAAGACCATGCAACCCTGGGTTCCCGGTTCAGGCGCGCTGGACCTGCCGCCGGACGCCGACCGCATTCCCGCGTTCGTGGCTTGGCTGACACAGCCCGAAAACCCGTTTTTCGCGCGCGTCGAGGCCAACCGGATTTGGTGGCAGCTCATGGGGCGCGGCATCGTGGAGCCCATCGACGATTTCCGGGACTCGAATCCCCCCTCCAACCCCGAGCTGCTGGATCTGCTCACCCGGGAGTTTGCGAACAGCGGTTTTGACCGCAAAAAACTCATCCGCACGATCCTCAACAGCAAGACCTACCAGCTCTCCTCCCGCGCGCTCGAGGGAAACCGCGAGGACGACCGGCTCTTCTCCCATGCCAGGCGCCAGATTCTTTCCGCCGAACAGCTCCTCGACGCTGTGTGCCAGGTCACCGGGCAGCCGGAACGCTACGCGAGCCTCCCTCAGGGCACACCGGCCACGCAGCTGCCCGCACCGCAACCCAGCAACCTGTTTCTTGTCGCCTTCGGGCAGCCTCCCCGGCAGAGCTCCTGCGCCTGCGAACGCCAAAACCAACCCAACCTCACCCAAGCCCTCCAGCTCTCCAACAGCCAGACGGTCGAAAACCGGCTCCGCAACGGTGAAAGCGCCTTCATTAAAAAACTGCTGACCTCCAACAAACCCGACGAAGCGCTTCTCTCCGACCTGTACATGGCCGCCCTCTGCCGGGAGCCCTCCCCCGCCGAACGCAAGCACGCGCTCGATTACCTCGCCCGCCACCCGGGCCGCGCCGAGGCACTCGCGGATGTGGTGTGGTCCCTCCTCAACCTGCGCGAATTTATTTTCCGCCAATGAACGCGCTTTCAAGCCCCCCCGTCTCTCGAAGCACACACGGCCGTTCCGCACGCGCGCTTGCCCGCTTGGCGTCTGTCGCGCTCCTTCCCTTTGCTGGCGCCCAGGCCGCGGTGAGTTTTCGTTCGGAAATCGCCCCGATCCTTCTGGATCACTGTCAAACCTGCCACGGACCCACCGAACAACGGGGTGGCTACCGGCTCGATACCTTTGAGTTTCTGGGCCGGAACGAAGACCCGAGCGATCCGGTGCTCACCGCCGGCAACCCGGACAAAAGCAGCCTTTTCCACCGCCTTGTTACCGAAGACGCCGACGAACGGATGCCCAAAAAGGCACCCGCTCTGCCAGAGGCACTCGCTCTGAAAATCAAACAGTGGATTGCCGAGGGCGCCCCCTTCGACGGTGAAGATCGCGCCGCCCCCATGGTGGAATTGGTTCCCCCAAAAACCCATCCGCCTGCGCCGGAAACCTACGCCGCTCCGGTGCCCGTGACCGCCCTCGCGTTCTCGCCCGATGGAAGTGAACTGCTCGTGGGCGGTCTGCGCGAAATCTGCGTACACGACCCCGCCACCGGCCAGATCCGGCGCCGCATCGGCAACGTGCCCGCGCGCACCATGGACATCGCCCTGCATCCGGACGGCCGCTCCTTTGTTACCGCGGGAGGCACTCCGGGCGAATCGGGCGAGATCCGCCAGTACGATCTCGCGTCGGGAAAATTCCTGCGCCAATTGGCTGCGGCGTCCGACGCTTTTCTGGACGTCGAATTCACTCCCGACGGCAAAACCCTGCTTGTGGCCGG
>JBILWF010000688.1:0-3305 GCA_044370075.1 Chthoniobacteraceae bacterium
TGCCCATTCGGCCGCTTCGTCGAAACGCAGTCGGCCCGTTCATCGACGCGGCCACCGTCGCGGCGCCCGGAGACGCGCTCCTTGACCGACTCAGCGTCTCCGCGGGCGCGTTGTATTCGTTCAGCTTTTTCGCCGAGCGCCTCGAGGGGTTCGCGTGGCTCGCGTACCCATTCGACGGCAAGCGGGAGAGCCGCTACTTCGGCGCGGGCGTCGGCGGCAGCTTCTAGCGCATCGCGCTGCGAATCGCCGTGGCCATCTCGCGCGTGGTCGCCGAGCCCCCCAGGTCCGCGGTGAGCGTCGTGCCGGCCGTCAGCACGGCAGAGATTGCGCCCTGGAGCCGCGACGCCGCCTCGGCTTGACCCACGTGCTCAAGGAGCGCGATCGCGGGCAGGAGCATGGGGAGCGGGTTCGCGACGCCCTTGCCCATCAGGTGCGCGGCCTTGCCGTGAATCGCGTCGAAGACGACGACGTCGTCTGACTGGTCGACCCCCCACACCGCGCTGATCCCCCCGACGAGGCCCGCTGCGAGGTCGCTCAAAATGTCGCCGTACAGGTTGCCGCAAACGAGCACCTCGAACTGGTGCGGCTTCTGCACGAGCTGCATGCACGCGTTGTCGACGATGACGTCGCGGGTCTCGATCTCGGGGTACTTCGCCCCCACCTCGCGGGCGGCGCTCAAGAAGAGGCCGTCCGCCTTCTTCATAATGTTCGCCTTGTGAACGATCGCGACGCGCTTGCGACCGTGCGCCGCCGCGTAGCGATAGGCGAAGTGGGCGATACGCTCCGTCGCCGCGCGCGTGACGACCTTGATCGACTCGACGACGCCGGGGTGCACCTGATGCTCAAGGCCCGCGTAGACGTCCTCGGTGTTCTCTCGCACGATGACCACGTCGACGCCGCTGTACCGCGCCTTCAAGCCCTCGAGGTTTCGGATGCGGCGCACGCCTGCGTAAAGGCCGAGGGCCTTGCGGAGCGTGACCGTCGGGCTCTCATAGCCCTCACCGACGGGTGACTTGAGCGGGCCTTTGAGCGCGAGACCGTTGCGCCGAATGGACTCGATGACGTGCATCGGCACTGGCCCTTCGCCGGTCTCCGCGCCCGCCTCTTGGAGCTCCCAGTCCATCGCACCGCCCGCGGCCGCTACAAGTTCAATCACAAACGGCGCGAGGTCACGCCCGATCAGGTCGCCGGGGAGCAGGGTCACACGGGGCGTGGTCATACGCGCACCTCCTTTGCGTCGGGCAGGGCGTCGATGATCGCCTGCGTGTACTCGGTCGTACTCGAACGTCCGCCCAAGTCGCCCGTGCGGACGTCACCTGCGCTCAGCACGCGCTCGACCGCGAGCTCGATGCGTCGCGCTGCGTTCAGCTCGCCGATGTGACGGAGCATCATGACCGCCGACAAGAGCAGCGCGGTCGGGTTCGCCTTGTTCTGGCCCGCGATGTCGGGCGCTGAGCCGTGAACGGCCTCGAACACCGCCGAGGTGTCGCCGATATTCGCCCCAGGCACCACGCCGAGTCCGCCGACGAGACCCGCGCACAGGTCGCTCAAGATGTCGCCGTACAGGTTCTCCATCAGGAGGACATCGAAGCGCGTCGGTTCAAGGACCAGCTCCATGGCGCAGCGGTCGATGTTCATCGCCTCGCATCGGATGTACGGGTAGTCGCGCGCAATGTCCTGGCAGGCCTTGAGGAACAGGCCGTCCGAGAGCTTCATCACGTCCGCCTTGTGGACGATCGTGACCTGCCGGCGACCGCGCCAGCGGGCGTACTCAAAGGCGTACTTCGCGATTCGCCGGCTCGCCCCCTCGGTGATGATCTTGAGCGCCTCGACGACGCCGGGGACGACCTCGTGCTCGCGGCCCGCGTAGAGCCCCTCGGTGTTCTCACGAAAGACGACCAAGTCGACGTCCGTGTGCCGCGTCCGAACGCCGGCCAGCGAGTTGACGGGCCGCAGGCTGACGTACAGGTCCAGCGCCTTGCGCAGGCCCACGTTGACGCTCGTGAACCCCTTGCCGACAGGCGTCGTAATCGGGCCCTTCAGGGCGATGCGGTGGGTCTTGATGGCGTCGAGGGTCTCGGCGGGCAAGGTGCCGAGGCCCGCCTCAACGGCAAGCTGGCCCGCGAGGTGGCTGATCCAGCGAACCGAGACGCCGGCGGCCTCGACGATCCGCACGGTCGCATCCGTGACCTCGGGCCCAATGCCGTCCCCCGGCAGCAGGACAATGGTGTGTGACATGATTGACTCCAGTGGCTTCAGAGGGGCTTGACGAGGCGCAAGCAGCGCTGGCCTCGAGGATAGCGAGTGTCTTCAGAAGGCTTCGGAACGAAGCCTGCACGCTCAAAGAACGTCCGCGCAGTGAGGTTGTCTTCCGCAACGGAGAGCGCGGCGCGCTCGGCGCGGACGGACGCGGCCGCAGTGCGGGCTTGTGACAGCGCGCGGTCGAGCAGCGCGCGCCCGATGCCCGCGCCACGCCACTCCGCAGTGACGCCCAGCCCGACGATGTCCGCTACAGGCCGCAGGGGGACGTCGTCCATCGGAGCGACAAACGCCCAGAGCACGTAGCCGGCGGGGCTGCCATCGACCGTCGCGATCGAGGTCACGACGTTCGCATGGTCGAACCAGCCACCCAGGATGCGGTCGTAATCTCCGAGGCGCGCAAAGCTCTCGAGTGCCAGCGACACCACGAAGCCACGGTCGTTTGGCCCGGCGGGTCTCAGCGCGAGGACCGCGCCGCACGCCTCGTCTTGACTTCGTTCGACGGCGGACACGGCGTCACCTTACGCAGCGTCGCATCCATTGCAAGGCTCACCCGCGGTCGAATTTCGGTTAGTCTGCGCTCATGTGCGAACTGCTCGGCATGAGCGCGAACGTGCCCACAGACATCTGCTTCAGCTTCACCGGGCTGATGCAGCGCGGCGGGCGTACCGGCCCTCACCGCGACGGCTGGGGTATCGCGTTCTACGACGGCAACGCGTGCCGCGTCTTTCATGACCCCGCCGCGAGCGCCGACTCCGAGCTGGCGCGGCTCGTTCACCGCTACCCGATCAAGAGCAGAACGGTCCTGTCGCACATCCGCCGCGCAACCCATGGCCGCGTGTGTCTAGAGAATACCCACCCGTTCGTTCGGGAGTTGTGGGGCCGCATGTGGTCGTTCGCGCACAACGGCAAGCTCCCGGGCGTGAAGCGCCTGCCGCTCGGTTTCTACCGCCCGGTCGGCACCACGGACAGCGAGCATGCGTTTTGCTGGATGCTGCACCAGATTCGCACGGTGTTCCCGCGTCCACCCGCTCGCGTGGCGCCGT
>JBILWF010000483.1:0-3300 GCA_044370075.1 Chthoniobacteraceae bacterium
CAATTCCGCGGCGGCCATATGGCACAGTTCAAAGGAGACGCCGTCGGCTGCGGGCGCCGGGTGCACATCGGTGACGCGGCCGCAGACGCGCACCTCGCCATCAAGCGGACTCGTCCATGCCACCGACACGGGACGCCCCTTGCCGGGGTGCACAAGAAAAGCGTGCGCGGGCAACTCGGATACGATGTGCCGCACCGGCCCTGCTGTGGAGTTCGCAAAAACCGCAGGTTCCGGGGCGCCCGAAACGCGCCACGCTTTTAACGCGGCTTTTCCGGCAATGCTTTTGCTCGGTTCCGCGAGGAACACCGGCAGCGTTTTTGTTGTTTCCAAAAAACTCCACTGGGCGCCGTGCTTGTCCGACCAGGGGTTTCCCCGAAGAAGATCCGGGGCCAGATCGGAGACGGTCCATGTTCGCTGTTCACCGGCGGCCTCGCGAATCGTCCATTCCAGCAGCGTGGAGTCGCTACCGAAATTCATGTTGGGCTGCACACTCAGCAGGAGCAGCTCGCCGCGTTGAACTGAGACCTTTTGATCGAAGGAAACCGAATTCCCCTCGGCGACACAGGCTCCGGCGAGCACGCGTTTGGAACGATCCCAGCCCGCCTCGAGCGTTTTCCGGGCGCCGGGCAACGCGGTCTGCAGCCGCTGGAGCTCGGACTCCACCTCTGCCGCTTTTTGCAGCCACTGCCGGGTTCGGGATTCGAGTTCGGGGGACGGCATTCCCGGCGTTGCAGGCGCGCTGAGGCTCGTCCACAGAGCGGCCAGATACGCCGGATTCAAATTCTCCATCGCCGCCACGGAGGCAATCCCACAGGCGTCCCCCGAGGCCAGCCTTTCCCGGTGTTTGAGGGTTGCCTGCAGGTGCGCCCGGAGCGGAGGCCTGCCCGTGTCATCCGCGTATCGTGCGTGAAAAGTGCGCAGCGCTTTTTCCGCCTCCCGGGTCCAATCCGGCCGCTCGGAGGAGGGCGAGAACCGGAAACCGTCCGGCAACAAAACCGCCCGGGCCGCCACATGGCGGGCCGCCTGATGGTAGCGCTGAATCAACCCGGGGTTGATGGGCATTGCCTCGCCTACGTTTGCAAAGCCCTCGCCCCCGACGCTGTCCGGGGGAAACTCGCCGGCCTGTGTCGGTCGGATGTCCACGCCCGTGAGGTCCCGCACCGCGCGGTCGTATTCGGTGTTGCTCAGACGGCGCAGGGTCACCGGTCCGGGGTCGCCGGCCCGCGCAGCCGCCGCGGAGTCCAGCGCCGCGTCAATCCAGCCGAGCAACTGCTCGCGATCCGTCGCACTGGGCTGTTCCGCTTTGCGGGGCGGCATGTCCCCCCCGCGCACCCGCTCCGCGATGTCCTCCAGGAGCCCGGGCCGGGCAAGAATCGCTCCGGCCGTCGCCAGTCCTGTGAGGCTCAAATCGTTGTCCCTGGGCTTCTCCCCGTGGCATTTTCCGCAACTCTTGACCACCAGGGGGTGAATGCTTTCTGCGTACACGCGGGTGAGTCCGGGCTCCACCGCCGCCACGGGCTCTGGATCAGCGGCCGCAGCAGCGCCGCAAGATAAAAGGGCGAACGCCACCGCCGAGCAGAGACTTCGCACGGGAGGAACGTCCATGAGATGAGCTGTGGCCTGGGTTCGTCCGCGGGTGCCCGTGATCTTACGGGCGCACCCCGCGCGCCCCTTCGCAGTATCCGGGGATCGGCGGGGCGGTGCACGCAGTCGGGTGTTGGCGCGGGGGAGGGGGGGGGACATACACTCCTCTGCTTTCCTTCGCACAGTATACTGTTGCAAGCTTTTTCAGGCGTCCGCGCCCGGACAGCCGAACCCTTAAGGCTCGGAGACACTGCGAGCAGCCTCTCCTTGCAGAACTCGCTTTCTGGACGGCGCACGCCGCCTCGCTGTTGGGTGTGTGTGGGGCGCGAATACGAGACGCAACACGCCGGGAGATCGCCTGATCCCGGAATTCTATATCCACGGAAAAGCCTGAACCCCTTTGGGTTTAAGCTGGCGCTATCTGGCGTACCCGTGGCGACGCCTCCCGGCATTTGAAGTCAACTCCCCAAACTCAAGAGCCCGAATCGTCCCCGGGCCTTGCAACACCGACTTCAAAGACTACCACGCTCAAACTCTCCCGCGCTTGCAGTCCTCGGCCGCCGACGCCATCGCGTCCACGCGAAGCTCCAACGTTTCGCTGGCGATGGGCTACCAATTTTTGTGTACGACCGCTATCGGCAGCATCCCGTTTTCCACTGGGGTGTTTTCGAAAAGAGCAACTCAAACGGGTCTGCAAACTCGGAAACCAACTTAGGCGACAACTGCAAGCGGATCTGACGGGGGCGATCCCCGCTTCGGATTTAATATGAAGGATGGGACACACGCGCAAAAAATCAAACATGGTGTCGCTCAAGCAGCGAGTACTCTGACTGTAACCCGCTAAAACCGTTCCGGACAGCCGTTTTGGAGGGGTATTTTTCGGCAGCGGCAACCACTCGCTCCCACCGGTATTATTTTTCAGCCTCGACAATCTTTTACATGAAAGTAAGCGTGGGAACATTTTATGTGTTTGCTTCCATTCAAAGTGAACAAGCAGACGCCCATTGATTGACTTGAATGACTGCCCCCTCTTCCCAATTGGCGACTCCAAAATACCGACCGGATATCGATGGACTGAGAGCGGTGGCGGTACTTTCTGTTGTGGGATTCCATGCTTTTCCGTCGTGCCTGCAAGGTGGTTTCATCGGGGTCGATGTCTTCTTTGTGATCTCGGGTTTTTTAATCTCGATGATTATCTTTGAAAATCTCGACAAGGAGACGTTTAGATTCACGGAGTTTTACGCGAGGCGCGTGAAACGAATTTTTCCTGCACTCGCTGTTGTTTTGATGGCCTGTACTGGATTTGGCTGGTTGATTCTGTTGCCGGATGAGCTGAACCGATTGGGCGCACATGTCGCATCTGGAGCTGCGTTTATATCTAACATTGTTCTTTTCAGCGAGGCGGGATACTTCGATAGCTCAGCGGAAACAAAACCTCTCTTACATCTTTGGAGCCTGGGAATCGAGGAGCAATTTTACATTCTCTGGCCTCTAATGCTTTTCTGGGCGCGAAAACGGGGTATAAATAATTTATTGCTTTCAGTGCTTATTGCGCTTGGTTCTTTTGTGCTCAATGTATTGTGCGTTGAGCGGAATGCTGTCGGTGTATTTTATTTGCCTGTTACTCGATTTTGGGAGCTGTTGTGTGGGGCAATTCTTGCTCGTTTAACATATCAAAATGACGGGCTGATTGAAAACAAAAACGTGAAGTTTTTT
>JBILWF010000484.1:0-3299 GCA_044370075.1 Chthoniobacteraceae bacterium
TAGTCGTCCGCCGTCATCGCGAAAACATTCAACGGCTCTTTGCGGGAACTGAGAACCGTTTTGGAAAAAAAGCGGCCCAGTCATGACGGATTCTCATTCACAACAGGTCGGGGTTGTCGGTGCGGGCAGCTGGGGAAGCGCACTGGCGCTGCTCCTGCACCAAAACGGACACACCGTCACCGTGTGGGGACACGACGCCGATACCGTTCAAAAAATCCGCGCGGCCGGGGAGAACACCACGTATCTGCCCGGGGTTCCACTGCCTGCGGAAATCCGGTTTACCGCTGCGATGGAGGATCTGCGGGAGTCGGCATGTGTAGTGCTCTGTCCGCCTTCACGCGCCTTCCGGGAGGTCGCGAGCCGGTTGTTGGCAACCAGCCTCCGCCCTGGGAGCGTGCTGGTGTCCTGCACCAAAGGGATGGAACGCGGCAGCGGTTTGCGCATGAGCGAGATTCTGCGCGAGACCCTGCCCGGGCATCCGGTGGGCGTGCTCTCGGGACCGGGGCACGCGGAGGAAGTCGCGCGCGGGCTGCCCACGGCGGTGGTGGTCGGGAGTGCCGTGCCCGGGGAGGCGGAGCTGCTGCAGAGGCTTTTTTCAAACCGGTACTTCCGTGCCTACACCAGCACGGACGTGACAGGCATGGAACTGGGCGGCGCGCTCAAAAACATTTTTGCCATCGCCGCGGGCGTGGCGGACGGACTGGGGTTGGGCGACAACACCAAGGCGGCGCTGGTAACCCGCTCCCTTGCGGAAATGACGCGGCTTGGCTGCGCGCTGGGGGGACAGCGTGAGACCTTTCAGGGCTTGAGCGGGATCGGGGATTTGATGGTTACGTGTTTTTCACGGCACAGCCGCAACCGGGCCGTCGGCGAACGCCTGGGCCGGGGCGAGGCGCTCGGACAGATCACGGCCTCCATGCGGATGGTGGCGGAGGGGGTGCCCGCTGCTTATGGCGCTTCCGAGTGCGCGCGGCGCCTCGGCGTGGAAGTGCCCATCATCGGGCAGATCCGTCTGCTGCTCGACGGCGCCCTGTCCGCGCAGGAAGCCATGCAGGCGCTGCTTTCGCGAGATCTCCGCCCGGAATAAATCTCAAAGCGGAAATTCCACGCGTTTTCGCGGCGGGTGGTGCTTCCAGATGGAAGGACGTTGGAGAGCGTTGGAAATGGCTGGCGGCATTGACACGGATGTCACCCAGGCGGAGGATGCGCACCCTTCTACTCCATGAAAAAGCGGTTACCTGTCCTTCTTTGTCTTGGAGCACTGCTCCTGTCCACCCCGCAAGCTTCTTTCGCGCAAAAAAATATGCCAGAAACTCCCTCCGACGTGAAAGCGGCCCCCGGGGACGCACAAAAAACCGCTTCAGGCCTTGCCTCCAAGGTTCTCACTCCGGGCAGTGGCACCGGACACCCGTCCGCCGCGGATACTGTAACGGTGCATTACTCGGGATGGACCACCGACGGGAAACTCTTTGACAGTTCCGTGAAGCGTGGCGAGCCGGCGAGTTTTCCGCTAAACGGGGTCATCAAGGGATGGACCGAGGGGGTGCAGTTGATGGTGGAGGGCGAGAAGCGCCGGTTTTGGATTCCAGCCGAACTCGCGTATGGGGAGAACCCCGGCGGAGGCAGACCCGGAGGGATGCTCGTTTTTGACATTGAGCTGCTTTCGATCAAAAAAGCCCCCAAGCCCCCGCAACTCTCCGCCCCGGCGGATGCCGAAAAGACGCCCTCGGGTGTTTCGCTGCAAACCGTCACGAAGGGAAGGGGCGACAAGTCCCCAAAATCGGAGGACACGGTGAAGGTGCATATTTCGCTTTGGAGTCCCGAGGGGGAACTTTTGCAGAGCACCGCGCAGGAGGGGGGGCCCGCCGACATTCCCCTGGACAAACTGCGCATCGGAGGACTGCCCGATGCCATCAAGACAATGGTTGCCGGCGAGAAGAAGGTGGCGTGGATTCCCGCAAAAGTGGCTTTTGGTCAGAACCTGCCTCCGGGTGCCCCGGCCGGCGGTCTGGTGGTGGAGGTTGAATTGATTTCCTTCAAGGAGGGTGTGCCGCCGCCTCCGGTCCCGGCTGACGTCGCGGCCGCGCCCCAAGATGCGGAGAAAACCGCCTCCGGGCTGGCTTCTAAGGTTATCGCAAAAGGGACCGGAAGCGCGCATCCCAAGGCCACCGATAGCGTTACCGTGCACTATTCGGGGTGGACCACCGATGGAAAACTTTTTGACAGCTCCGTGACGCGGGGAGAACCGAGTCGTTTTGGACTGAACCAGGTCATCAAGGGGTGGACCGAGGGCGTTCAACTCATGGTTGCCGGAGAGAAGCGCCGGTTCTGGATTCCAGCGGGGCTGGCCTACGGCGAAAGTCCGGGCGGGGGCCGTCCCGGAGGGATGCTGGTGTTCGATATCGAACTGCTGGAAATCCAAAAGTAGCCGCCTGCGCGGGCAGCCTGTTTGCGAGATGCCTGGAGCGTTGAGCCGTTCGGCCGCCAACTGGGATTAAAACGGAAATTCGAACTGTTCCTGCTCGGAAAGGGCCCGCGCGTCCATGCCGCGCCGGCGCAGTTCCCGCGCGAAGTCCGCTGCAAAACCGTGCAGCGTCAGGACCTGCCGCGGTTGCACCAGTTCGACGTAGCGCAGCAGGTCTGAGTAGTCCGCGTGATCGCTCCATGCAAAAGCGTGGTCGCACTGGTAGCGGAAGCGCGCCCCCGGATTGAGTGCCCATCCGGTGAGCACGGCGGTACGGCAGGGCTGGAGGGAGCGCAGCAGCGGACGGAAGCGGCGTGCCGGGGGCATGACCACAACGCCATCCGCGGGGGACGCCGGTTCCCACAGCGTGTATCCTTCCGGAAAGCGGGGCAGGAGTCCCCTGCAGACCTCCGTCATCCGGTGCACGGCGGGGTGCAGTCGCGGTGCCAGACCGTTTTCCAGAAGGGTCCAGATGAGTTCCTGTGCCTTGCCGAGGGAGTAGACCAGCAGCACGGGCGTGGCCTTGCGGGCGAGTGTTTCGTGACAAAACGCAACCACCGCGGCTTCCACTTCCGCTTGCGGGGGAAGAATATACCGCGGCTGGGCAAAGGTGGTTTCCATGATGAGCGTATCGGCCCGTCGCCAGCGGCAGGGTTCCGCCGACCGGCTTGGGCGCAGTTTGAAATCCCCCGTGTACAGCAGGGAGCCTTCCGCGCTTTCCACATGGATTTGTGCCGAACCGGTGATGTGCCCTGCGGGAAGCAGCTGCACAGCCGCCTCCCCGACGGGGGTCGACTCCTCCCAGGCAAGCACCCGTTCGATGCGCTTTCGCGGG
>JBILWF010000683.1:0-6280 GCA_044370075.1 Chthoniobacteraceae bacterium
CCGCTGGCCCCGCCGAAGGAGGGGGCTGCCTTGTCCGGAGGCAGCACCTCGGAGCTAAGCCCGACAGTCGCCACCGAGAACGAACTGGAGGCCTGAAGACGGTAGATTCCGAAGTCAGAGAGCGCCTCTCCGTAGACCACGGAGCGGTCGTCGCGGGTGCCGTCCCCAAGCTGGGCGGCCCCGTTTTCCCCCCATGCAATCAGCCGGGTACGTCCGGTGGCAGGCTCGAGGGTAATGCCCAAGGCGTGGGCAAACCCGGCAACCACCGCCTGCAGGGGCGGCACCCCATTCGCGAAGGCGGGGCGAGGCAAGCGCACCGTGTTCCCCGTGGCAAGCTGCCCGGAGTCGTTGGATCCCCACACCAGCAGGCTGCCCGATCGTGTCAGGGCGATCGAAAAATCAGCCCCGGCCGCCACCATCGCGAGGGAGCCGCTATGTACCGTTGAAAAATTCACCAGCACGGGCTGGGACTCACCTGGGGATACGTCGCCCTGCCCAAGCTGACCGGAGGTGTTACCCCCCCAAGCATACAGGGAACCATTGGTCAACAAGGCCATCGAATGCACCGAACCGGCCGCCATGGACCGCACACGGACCCCCGCAGGCCAGCTACCCGCGCTTACAACCGCGGGCCAGGAGATATTTTTAACCGAAGTCCAATCCTGATAATCCGCCAGACTTCCGGGAGCCACGCCAAGCTGCCCGGCCTGGTTGGCGCCCGCCGCGTAAAGCACCCCGTCGCGCGTCAGAAGCAGGGAGTGCGCCGCACCGGCGGCAACGTCCACCACATCCAAACCCGACAAACCCTGCATCACATCCGGAATATTCCGGTCCACGAAGTCCCCGGTGCCGAGCTGGCCGCTGCTGTTGTCTCCCCAGACATACACATTCCCGTTGGTGGCAAGCGCCAGCACGTGGTTGGCCCCCGAGGCTATATCCCGGATGCGGACCCCGGCGGGGAATTTGACCTGAAGGGGCACCGTGCTGTCCTGGGTGTCACCCGTGGCCAGCTGCCCCTTGTGGTTGCGCCCCCAGACGTAAACATGCCCACCCTTGTCTTCATCCAGCAGAAGGGCGGTGTGGTTTTCACCAGCCACGATTTGCTTGATGAAGGGGACGTTCGCATCCAGACCCGGC
This sequence comes from Chthoniobacteraceae bacterium, assembly GCA_044370075.1. Lineage (GTDB taxonomy): Bacteria > Verrucomicrobiota > Verrucomicrobiia > Chthoniobacterales > Chthoniobacteraceae > Chth-196. The sequence continues at coordinate 1,138 of JBILWF010000683.1, forward strand.
GGGAGGTACACAGGGGAGGCGGACACGCGGTTGCGGGTATCGCCCACGCCAAGCTGTCCGAAGGTGTTTTCACCCCACGCGTAGAGTCCGCCGGCGGTGGTGGCGGCCACGGTATGCCGGGCCCCGGCGGCCGCGGCAACCGTACCCCCGGCAAGGAGGGATGTCCCGCCGTTGAGTTGGGCGCCCACAACGCGCACAGACGCCCAGTCAGCGGCAGTCAAACGCAGAAGGGCCATGCTGCCCCCTGTGAGCGCCGCGCCGCCGATGGTCACGCCGTTGCGCACGGGCTCCCCGTTGCGAGACCACTGGTACTGCAGGTTTCCCGGCCCGCTAATCTGCGCAGCCAGGCTCAAAGCCGAACCCGGCTTCAGCTGGAGGCGTTCGACAGGCGCGCGGAGCACGGCCAAGCGCGTATCCAAGCGCAACACACCGAGACGGCTGCCGACCGAGATTCCGCCCACAGTGGACACCACCAGTTGGTAAGCGGCGTCATCGCCGGGCACGACCGAGGATTTAAAAAGGGTGGGAGTTTGGATTCCGGAGAAGCCGTCTCCCGGCTTCAGATCCACGCCGTTGCGCCGCCACTGGTAGGTGTATTCCTTCACGTCCACCGAGTCCACACTGCCGAAGGTCCCGGAGACCCCGGCCAGGGTGCTGAGGCGGTCTCCGTCGAGACGCCGCACGGAGAAGTTGCCCCCGTCTGCGACGTAGATTGAGCCAGAGTTGGGATCCACCACGATGTGGGAGGGGAAGCTCAAGCGTCCTGCGGAGGCGAGTCCGTCGGTCACGCCTGGTTCGCCGGCAATGCCCGCGACCGTGGTGACGGCTGAGGTAACCGAACCGTCTTCGGTCTCGGAGATGGACACCTTGCGGACGACGTGGTTGCCCTTGTCGGCCACGTACACCACGGCGGCTGTGCCTTGGGCGGAGGCCACGGCAATGCCCGCCGGGAGGAAGAAACGCGCGTCGAAGCCGATGCGGTCCTCGCGGCCGTACAAGCCGGGGTATCCCGCGAGGCTGCCGATGGAGAAGACCTCTCCAGCCTGGTTCATGTCGATGCGGCGCAACACATGGTTCATCGTGTCGGACACCAGCAGCTGCGTGGTGCGCAGTATCACCCCTGCCTTGCGGCGTTCAATTACGCGCACGGCCAGACCCTGCGGCGCGTAAAACCGCGCATCGGCCGGTGTCTTGCCCCGGAGCGCTTCGGCCGCCTCGAAGTCCACGTAACCCGGGATGGACTCGCCCACCGCTCCGGCGACCAACTCGACCTCATCCCGGCCCGACCGGATCCGGCGAATCGCATGGTTGCCGGAGTCCGCAATATACAGGGTACCGTCGGCGTCGAACACGAGGGCCGAGGGGGCGTTGAAGCGGGCGGCACTGAGCGAAACAGAGGTTTCCGCAGGTCCCTGACTGGAGCCCGCATAGGCGCTGACCACGCCGTCGGGCGTGACCCTGCGAATGACATGACGCTCGCTGTCAGCAATGTAGAGGTTTCCATCGCGGTCAAACGCCATGCCCTGCGGGTCGGTGAAGCTGGCTTCCTGCATTTTACCGAGGCTGCTGCCGGAATTGCCCGCACGCCCCAGCCACGTGTCTACGCTGCCGCCCGGACTGACACGCCGGACGGTATGGTTGGCGCTGTCGGCCACAAAGACGGTTCCCGAAACGGGCGAAATAGCCAGCGCGGAAGGTCGCCCAAAGAGGGCCTTGATGTTGGTGAACACCTCCGCCTGCAACCGGAAGGCGGCCCCGGGTGCGAGCACGGTCAGCGGCTCGGGCTGCCGGACGAACTGCGGCTCGGACACCACTGCCAACTGGACCCAGTCGCTGATGAGCGTGCTCAACCCATTGGTGGCCACCAGGCGGTAAAAGCCCGACCGGTCCGCCGTCAAATCGGCCATGGTCAGTGTGAGAATATCCTCGGCGCCGGGCTTGGCCGTCGCGCCCAAGCTGCTCTCCCAATTCATCGAGAACGTCGGATCCCCCAGCTTTTCCATCGTGTATTTTGGGAGCCGCGCCTGCGGATCGCCCGCGAGACGCACCGAAGCTCTAAAAATGGCTTCCCCTCCGACGGGCCCCACCAGCGAAACCGGTTGTTGGAGGATCTGCATTTCCCCGCGGTTGGGCAGGGAGATCTGGGAATCCACGATGACGGAGAAGCTCCTGCCGCCAAAGCTGGCGGATAAGAGGCCGAGAGGCTGGTCAACGGGGGGCGCCAGCACGAGCAGGTTCCCGCTTAAGATACGCACCCAGTCGGGCAGGTTGTTCGGCTGGATGTCGCCGTCGCGAATCGCCGCGGTATTCAACACGGCACTCTGGCCGGCTGCCACCTGAACCGCGGGAATCTGCAGGGGTGACACCAAACGGACATTGGCCTCCACACTGCGCACGGTGCTTTGAGCTACATTGGTCACCTCCACGCTGTAGGAACCTTCGTCAGCCGGGCTGAGTGACTCGATCACATAATTCGCTCCCGTGGCACCCTCCAGCTTCTGGCTTCCCTTGTACCACTGGTAGGTGAACTCCGTGGGCGAATTATTGTCGATGGCCCCTGGCACTCTCGCGACGCCGGCCACCGTGGTGACATCCCCCTGGCGCGAGATTTTACGAACCACCGAGTTTCCATGGTCGGAGACGTACACGTTTCCAAAGGGATCCACCGCCAGACGGCAGGGATAGTCAAACTGGGCCACCGTTACCTTGCCGTCGCGGTATCCGCGGATCCGGGAGGAACCCGCGAGCGTGCTGGTATCGCCCGCCAGCGAGATCTTGCGCACGGCCTGGTTTTGTTCATCGGCCACATAGACGAAGGTGCGGTCCGCAGCGATGCCGCGCGGGTAGAGGAACTGGGCGTCGGCGCCATCGCGGTACCCGGCCACAGGCTCCAGCGGCTGGTCCTCGGGAAGCAACCGGCCGTACTGCAGCCCGGCCAGATTGTCTGCGCGCGCACAACCGGCAAGCGTCGAGACTTTTCCGAAATCCGTGGCCGAAACCACGACGCGCCGGATGGCGTGGTTGAGGTAGTCGGCGACGAAAAGCCATTCGGTGATCCCGTCGGTGACATAGGTCACGTCACTGGGTTCAAAGAAGCGCGCCGCGCTGCCCGTCGCATTGACGTAGCCGGGCGTGGCCACCTTGCCCGCCACAGTGGTCACCTGCGCGGAGTTTGCGAGCAGCAGCACCCTGCGAATGACTTGGTTGCCCGTATCCGCCACGTACAGGATCGTGCCCTCGGGCCGTTCTGTGCAAACCAACCCCGCGGGCCGGTTAAAGCGGGCAGCGTTGTTGTTGCCGTCCGCGTAGCCTGGGGTGCCGATTTCCCCGACCAGACTGATGACCCCGGACGGCGAAATGAGACGGATGACATGGTTGGCCGTATCCGCCACATAGACGTTCCCCTGGGAATCCACCGCCACTCCCTGCGGGCCACCGGCCGAACGGTCGCCGAAGCGTGCATCCAGAGGCTGCGCACTGTTGGTCACACCTGCGAGGCCGAGGGAGCCCGCCTCGGTCACGACGCGGCCACCCATCGATATGGAACGCACGGCGTAGTTGCCGTTTTCCACCAGCAACATTGCATCATCGGAAGCGCGATAGGCCAGACCGCGCGGGCCGTTTACCAGAGACTTCAGGCTGGCCAGCGCCTCCGCCTTCAAGCTGGTGACCCGGTCCCCGGCGAGGCCGACGTAAGAGGAGGGCTGGCGCACGATGCTCGGATCCAAAGCCACGGCCAGCTGCACCAGCTCGCTCTCCACATATGGCGGATTGCTCGAAACCACCGTCACACCGTCCGCCGCAACGCGGGAATTCATGACACGCACCGTGTAAAAACCCACGTCCTTGAGTTCCACCAGCGTCCCGGTTGCCCCGGTGCCGCCGCCGATGGCACCCCCGCCCCCTCCGAACACGTTGGAGGTTTGATCCGTCACGGGGCCTCCCAGGAGACCCTTACGGTACCACTGGTAGGTGGTTTGGTAGTCTGAAGCGGATGTCTTGGCCTGTACCGCCATGCGCTGGGCTACCGAGCTAAAGTCGTCTCCAAGGCTTCCAAGCCAGGAGCGGGGCTGGCGCACAATTTGAGGCGGCTCCACATCCGAGGGCGCGGCGGCCTGCACGTTAAATTGGACGTACCCCTGCCGGATCACGTTGGAGGCGTCCACAGCTCGAACCAAAAGCAGGATGCGCCCGGCGGCCTCGCTCTCGGCCGGGCTCATTTGCACCAGCGGCGCGTTGCCAAGGAAACTCCAAACCCCGGGTGAAGACACCGTGGCACCTCGCATCTGGATCCACTTGGGCAGGTTGCCCGAGGGCAGGACCAAATCATACCGAGTCGGGACAAAACCTGACCCGAGCTTGGACTTGAGGAAGTCCTCCAAATTTACGAGCGATTCGCTGCCCGCCACCACAGTGCGCGAGTCGGTGAACACGGCGGGGGGGGAGGAGGGCGGCACGCTCAGTTGCGCGGGTTGCGTGGAGAAGGTGCCAAAGCTGGAGGTGATGTCCACCGAGTACACGGCGGCATCGGAGCTCTGCACTTCCTCAAACAGGAGGGTGCGTCCCGTTTCCCCGGCCACGGGCTGGCCCACGGGAGCGCCGTTCTTGCGCCACTGATAGGTGTATTCCGAGACCTCGGAGCTGTCCATGAACCCGGGGATGTTCTCCGTGCCCGCCATGGTGGAAACCATTCCGCCGTAAATTTTGCGGATCAACTGAGATTCATCCGATACAAACACGTTACCCGAAGCGTCCACGGCGACTCCCTTGGGGTATTTGAAGAGGGCTATCCGCGTGGAGCCATCCTGAGAACCCATGACGCCGGCGATGCCCGCCACCGTGGAGACCCCTCCGGTACGCGCACCCGCCGGGGCCACCGCACGAATGAGGTGGTTGCTGGTGTCGGCCACATACAGGATCCGGTTGGGGGTGATGAAGAGCTTCTGCGGCAACCAGAACCGGGCCTCTGCACCGGTGCCGTCCACCGCGCCCGACTGCCTTCCGCCCCCGGCATAGGTGAAGGACTCGTGCGTGTAGTCCACCAGCGTGGGCATAAACCGGAAGCTGACCTGCAGCACCGAGGCCGGCACCGAAGCGGGCAACACCACCGACGCGCTGAGCACCACCCGCGTATCCCCGTCCA
>JBILWF010000485.1:0-3297 GCA_044370075.1 Chthoniobacteraceae bacterium
GAGTATCTGGAAACTTGGAATGTGCATCGCTCATGAGTTAAAACCCATCTGTTTTGATGTTCTTGTTTAGTGTGCAATCTTACAGTGCGCAAGTACCCCTGAAAGATACTGTAAAAGCTCAGGAACAGTTTTTTATGCAGGATTCTGGCTTGGTTATTTGTGATTGCTCAGATGATAGGAAAGCGACTCGACTGCACATATTCATGCATCCTCTTCCGACCTGCGAGAAAGCGGAACCTTGAAACGCTGGGACAGATGATCATTCCCACCAGAAACACTCCCGTCACCCCGGGGTCACGGCGGGTCTCACGGATGCCGTCCTCCTATTCCCCCGGAGCACCCGCTCTCTGATCCGGGCATGAAAGAGAAAGCGCCTTTTTTCAACTGCAATCGCCGTGACGGCACGTGCCGGACGGGACTTCAAGTGCCCGGGTCTTGGCGCTCCAGAATCACCGCTGAGGTAAATGCACCCTTCTCGAACCGAGTGCTTTCGAGAATTCAGAATCCCTTGAATAAGTTGGGAAAACCTTTCAGCTTGGCCTCCTTAAAGGGGAACCGTCTTCGGTGTCGGTAGTGCGGATTATTTTTGAGAAAAACAGTCCATATCCTGCGCGCACTTGCCCACAGGAGACGGCCCGAGCGTTTTTCGCCGTGGAGCAGCGGCAGGTACACCCCCTCGGCAAACCGGGTTCCGAGTTGTTCACAGAACAGGTACTGGCCCAGATCATGATCCAGAAACCGGCGCCCGCAGACACCGCACCAGACTCGGGATAGTGAAGTTAGGTCAAACTGCGGGGTCGTCGGCAGTGGCCAAAAGAGAGGTTTGGGAGTGGTTGTTTTACGGGTCATTGTATTCGGCGATGAACTTTTTAGCGTACTTGATAAGGGATGCGTCCTGTGTGACTCGGAGCGCCTCGTTTAGTTCGAGAAATTTTTGAATTCTGTCAGCTGCAACGCGGCGAATAAACAAGCCAAAAGGTTCAGCCCAGTGGGTTTCTGCCATAATCAAAAAATGGTGATGGAGCATATAGTCGAACTGGCCTTCGGTATTTGCCTCGGAGAGCCACGCGTTGAGCCGGACAATCTCAAGTTGGAGTTTTTCCTCAGTCATAGTGTGTTACGGGTGGTGCATTTCGAATCACGGGTCGGTTGTTCGGAAATAGAAGCAGAGACAAAACGGAAGGTGCTCAAGGGTAGATGAATGCGATCTGGATTGAGGCCTTGGCCCCGTACGAAAAAGGGCGGCTCGAGTGTCAGCGTGAGGCACGGAGAGAAACGCCCAGCGCACATCCCCTGGGTTACCTTTCGCAAAACTGCCTCACCACCTCGAGAACCCGTTCCTGGCTCTCGCAATAGTAGTGCACGAGTTCCGAGGATTGCCCGGGACCGGGATCTGAAAACTCCGTCACACGCTCGTCAGCAAGTCGGGCGACCTCGTCAACCGCCTGCTCAAAAATCTCCGAGTCGCTCAATGGCTCCCGAGACTGAGAGCGGATGAGACTCTTACGCCGATTGAACTCGCGGTAGAGGCTCCCCCCGTGCGCCTCGCCAAAGGTGATGTCCACCGTCAGGAGGTGGTGTTTACAGCTGTCGACTGAGTCGCAGTAGGGGCAGCACACCTCGCCGCCGTCATCCACGGTGGACGTCGATTCGCGCGCGTCCCAAACATTTCGGACGAAGGAAACCGCGCTTTTCTCGTCTGGAAAGTACCCCACCGGGTCCACGCCGAGCGCCCAGGCCCAGAAGATTCCACGGTATCGGTTGATTTGAACCGGGGCGCCCTTGTCGGATGCACGAAGGCTCCCCCACCAGACGCCTTCGCTCAAGTCGACGATGGCTTTTCGAAAGTACTCCAGAACCTTCGCGCACTCTGTGTCTTGCGTATCGCCCGCTTGGAGGCGTCGAAGGGTTTCGCGGTATTTGCCGCGTTTGACAATCCGGCGGACGTCATTCTTGAAGTCGCGTTTGGTCCATTGTGTGGCGAGCACGGCCTCAAGCGGTGCTCCGTGGTTGGTGGTCGTAATCATGGGGATGGGTATCTTGTGGCCGCGGCGCGGCCGGTTTGGTTGGTTGGGAGTTCAGCAGATGCGTTGTCGGGTTATTTGGAGCCGGATTGCCGGAGGGTTCCAAAGCCGCGGGTGGCCGTTTTGGGGACATCGGAGGCCAGCAGTTGGAGTGTGAGCGGATCGCGGCGACCGTTGAAAAAGCGGTCCAGGGCGAGGGAAAACAGAGGATCCTCGGGGGCCGCCTTTTCAAAGAGCGTCAGGCTGGCACGCACCCGCAGGTTGTCCGGGCAAGCGAAGATCGCGAGCGCCTCCCGACCTTCGATCGCAAGCAGGGCTCGAACAATCTGCCGAACGCGCTTGCCCAGCGTCGGGTGCTGCAGATAGGCGCGCGCCTCGAATACATCGCGAATCCCCCGCTCATCGACTTTGTCCCCGAGGGCGGATCTGGAGAGCTGCGGAAAAACAAAAGGCACCCAACCCGTGTGCTGAAAGCCCCGTCGCAATTCAGCCAGCGCGAGGGAAAAGTGCTTTTTATTTTCAGGGATAAAACGCTTCAGCGAAATTCCGCTCCCACGCCCAGCCTTCTCGGCTGGAGCATCTTCAGCAAAATCGGACACTTTAAATCCGGTATCCGTGGCCGGGTTCAGGGATTGGGCCGTCAGCTCTCCTGCATGGCCCGGTGGGACGATTCCCGTGCCAATCTGATACGCCGCAACGCGGCTGAACCAGTAGGGCACGTTCGCATCGATCGCATTCGGGGCGACCCGATCGCGGATCGCGACAAACGCACGGCTCAGTTCGGCGACTTCCTCGGTCCTGGGTGCAATCCGCGCAAGCAAAGCGAGAAGTCCGAGCGCTGCGACGAAGCGTTCGTGCTCGGCGGTGGCCGCAATTTCGGCCGTCCATCCGATGGCAAGCCGGTACTCGGTGTCGTCGAGTTTTGGCGGGAGGTCTGCGAAGGTGAGGGTGGCGGAGAGACCATCGGAAACGACGGGATACCAGTGCTGGTCAAGGCGGGCTTCAAAGAACGCAAGAAACGTCTCGCGGGACCAGGTGCCGCGATCGCGCGGCGTGAGCCAGTGTGGAATCTTTCCGTCGCCTTTGGGCACGGAGTACAGGCTGAATCGGACGAAGGGCGGGTAGAACTTGGACATAAAAACAGGGGTTTGAGGTGCAGGTTGTTTAAGCGGCGAAGGACTTTGGAAGGGGACGGACTTGGGGCGTTGAACGCAGAATGGCGTCGCGGCGTGAGCGGGCTGTCTGAATGCGCGAGGTGCGCAGGGGGATGCGT
>JBILWF010000486.1:0-3295 GCA_044370075.1 Chthoniobacteraceae bacterium
ACCTTTCTAAAAATAACCCCTCGCATCAAGCACCCTTCGCGCGCCGCACCCGCAGCGTACACCACGCACAGCATCCCGGCGCAGTTTGGAAGGCGGTCAGCCCCCGGCCACAATCCGCACCAACTCCAGCACATCCCCCGCGCCAACGGCGCGCTCGGTCCACTCGCTGCGGTGCAACGCGACCCCGTTATGTTCGACGAGCAGCGCACGCGACTCAATCTCGAGCTGCCCAAGCACCTCCTCCACCGAACCGCCGTCCACCCGCCGCTGCTCCCCGTTGACTCGAATCTCGATCATCGCTTGCAAACTCACCGTTTAAACCGCCGCCAGAATCGCCGCGTCCCAGTCTTTCCACACCGCCTCCAGCCCGCGCGCGCGCAGCACCTCCGCGATCTCGGCCGGGGAACGGGTGTCGGCGATGGAAAACTGTTCGCTCGCGCCGGTGCCCGCCGGTAGATCCCCCGGATCCACCGTCTTGCCGCGCACCGTCCAGTGCAGGGCATCGGTCCCCTGCCCCGTATATCCCCCGGGCTCGGTGTGGCTGCCCGCACTCATGAGCGTCACCCCGAGCGGCATCAACCCGTCCCGCAACGGGGCCGGTTCCCGCGTACTGAGCACGATGCCCACCTGCGGGAAACACATCCGCACCGCGAAAATCAACTGTCCAAACTCGCGGTCGCTCAGGAAATGCGCCGGCTCAAACTCCCCGGCACAGGGGCGCAACCGCGGAAAACTCACGGTGAATTGCGCCTTCCAGCACCGGCGCAGCAGGTGTTCCAAATGCTGCATGAGCGCCACGGCCTCCCTGCGCCAGTCAGCCAGTCCGAACAAGGCGCCGATTCCGATGCGGCGGAAACCAGCATCATAGGCGCGCTCCGGGCAGGCCATCCGCCAGGTGTAATCCTTCTTCGGCCCGGCGGTGTGCATGCGCGCGTACACCTCCGGATCGTACGTCTCCTGATACACCACGAGCCCCTCGGCCCCCGCGCGCACGAGCGGTTCATATTCCTCGCGCTCCATCGGCGCGACCTCCAACGCGAGACTGGGCACGTCTGCCGCCAGCGCGCGCACGCACCGCTCAAGGTAGCCGTTGGACACAAACTTCGGATGCTCCCCCGCGACCAGCAACACGTTGCGAAACCCCTGCTCACGCAAATGCGCCGCTTCTTTGCGCACCTGTTCCACCTCCAGCGTCACCCGCAAAATGGCGTTCTCGCGAGAGAACCCGCAGTACACGCACGAGTTGATGCATTCATTGGACAAATACAGGGGCGCAAACAGGCGCACGGCCCGCCCGAAATTCCAGCGCGTCAACCGGGCTGATTCCGCCGCCATCGCCTCCAGACGCGCATCATCCGCCGGCTCCAGCAGCGCGGCAAAACGCCGGATCACCGGCGAACATGCATCCAAGGGAAACTGGGGTACAAACATACAACGCGCTCGATCCAAACCTGCACTCTGACGGGATTACCGGCCCCTGTCCACAGGCAGCCCACCGGCCCCTTCGCTGCGGGGCTGCAGCGCGCGCGCAAATTGCGGATGCTCGCGGATCCGACGTTCAAACTCCGGGTGCAGGGCGGGATCCAAATCCTCGGGGATGCGCGCACGCGACCGCTCCCATTTTCCAAGCCACTCCGCGCCCAGAACCTCGTAATGGCCCACCCACCGGGAAGTGCTTTCCGCCGGGGTAAACGCCACGGTGGTTTCGAGTTTTTGGCCGGTGCCCTTTCCGCGGGCAACGTGAAATCCGGCGGCGAGCATACACCCGCGAGCCGCCGTCGAGCAGCTGTAGGTGAAAAGGGAAGCCGCCGCACCGCGGCAGGCGCCGAAGAGTTTTTCGAACGCCGCGAGCGTCCACTGGTCGGCGCAGGTTTTGCGCGAAAACATGTCGTAAAAAATAACCTCCGGCGCCTCCCCCACCTGCGCGAGGGTTTCCAAAAAATCGCCCCGCACCAGCTCCCAGCTCAGCTGCGGCGATTCGCGCGACTGCCAGCGCCCCTCCCGCAAAATCCACGCCGGACCACTGTGCCGCAGGTACCGGAATTTGTCTGAATGCCGGAAAGCCAGTTCCAGCGAATCGAGATCGTTTTCAAAACTGTAAATCCGCAGGGGCCGCACCGGGCCGCGCGCGGCCTCCTTCTCGTACGAACGGATGGCCGCCATCGCATTGGCCGCCGCGCCCAAACCCACATCCCACACCACCAGGGGACGCCCGGGTTCGTCCTCCGACGACTCGCACACGCGCTCTGCAAAGCGCGCCTGCCCGGTGTAGAGCAACTCGGCTTCCTCCATCGGCTCGTTGCGCGAGTGCATGATCTCGCCCGAGGAAATCTGGCGGATGCTCGCAAACCCCTCGATGGCGGTGTGCACCTCGTAATCGCCAAGGCGCAACGCGGGCTGTTTGCGCCGCTTGAGCTTGGGGCCCACAATCGGGTTGTCCAAATCGTCCTCGTGCAGCAGCACCCGGCGCGCGTGGTAAAACTCCAAAAACGTTCCGTCCACGATGCTCTCGCGAATCTCGCGCATCAGGCGGTGGTAAAAGTAAATGTTGTGCGTTCCGAGCAGCTGCCAGCCGAGCGTTTCCTTGGTCTTGGTGAGGTGATGCAGGTACGCGCGGGAATAGCGGCGGCAGGTGGGGCATTCGCAGGCCGGATCCAGCGGTTCATCCGCGACCTTGTACACGCCACGGCGCATTTGCAAAAACCCGCGCGACGTAAACGCGCCGCCCCGCTGGGCCACCTGGGTGGGGATGATGCAGTCGAACATGTCCACCCCGCGGTGCACCGCTTCGAGGATGTCCAGTGGCGTCCCCACGCCCATGAGGTAGCGCGGCTTGTCCTCCGGCAGCAACGCGGCCGTGTACTCGCACACGTCCTCGCGCGCCGACTTCGCTTCACCCACCGCCAGTCCTCCGATCGCGTACCCGTCAAAGTTCATCCCCCGCAAACACTCGGCGCTCTCCCGGCGCAAATCCCGGTACAGCGCCCCTTGCACGATTCCGAAAAGTCCCTGGCGCGATTCGCCGCGCGCTTCCAGACTGCGGCGTGCCCAGCGGTGCGTAATGCCCATCGCCTCGCGTGCCGCCGTCTCATCGGCCGTCGAAGGAATGCACTGGTCGAGCACCATCATGATGTCGCTGCCGATCGCGCGCTGCGTCGCAATGCTCACCTCCGGACTGAGGAGGATGGTTTTGCCATCCAGATAACTCTGAAAAACCGCCCCCTCCTCGCTCATTGAGCGCGCGTGCGGCAGCGAAAAAATCTGAAATCCGCCCGAATCGGTCAGCACCGAACGC
>JBILWF010000487.1:0-3292 GCA_044370075.1 Chthoniobacteraceae bacterium
GGCCCTGCTTTTTATGCTGAGTGAGGGCTGGGAGGCGCTGCGCGGGACTTCGCTCTTCGGCGAGATGAAGGCGTTTTTAAACACTCTGGGGGAGGACCGTTTTCGCATTCTGAGCGCGCAGGTACAGGAGATCCTCTCGGTTCGCCGGCGTCCGGTTCATCCGCGGGACGGACGCGCCTTTGAGCGCTTGTTGGAGGCCGTGTACGAGAAGAGGCAGGTGCGTTTCTGGTATTCGGTTGGTGGCGGGGATGCGGAAGAGGAGCGGGCGTTGAATCCGCATCATTTGACCTGCTGGGAGGGGATGTGGTTTGTGCTGGGGAGGGATCCCCAAAGTAACGCGCTGTGTACGCTTGCGGTGAGCCGCATCCGGCAGGTGCAGACCACGGGAATCGTATTTGAGCCGGTGGACTTGAGCGTGATCCGGGGCGAGTTGCGGGATGCGTTTGGGGTCATGGGCCGCCGGGGCGGCATCCCCCGTGTGCACCGGGTGCGTCTGCGGTTTAGTCCGGAGGCGGCGTTGCGCGTGCGCGAGAGGCGCTGGCATGATTCCCAAACCGATGCGATGATTTTGAGGGACGGCGGTGTCGAGATCGGGTTTGAGTTGGCGGACCTGGCCGAGGTGCAGGAGTGGATTTTGAGCTGGGGCGAACAGGTGCTGGTGCTGGCGCCCGCCGAACTCGCGCAGAGTGTGCGGGAGCGTTTGAAGGCGTCGCTCGCGCTGTATGCGGAGTGCCGCGGGGACCTTGCTACGGGGTGACGGAGGGGGGGCGGGATGTTTCGTCACCTCGGAATTCTCCAAAGCTGACAAGGCGACGCCCCCGGCGTGGGCGTGTCGGGCACCCTTCGCAAATCGCTCCGTTTCGGGCAAGGTTTGGAAAATTCCCCTGCGGCCTGTTTCCGTCATGCCGCCGCGCACAGCGGCTTCCGGGGCGTATGCGCAGGGGGGGGCGGGATTCGTCTGCATCCGGAGCGCGTCTTTAGAAAGTGTCTCCTCCACGCTGCGGGAATCCACGGCAGGAGCCACGGCGCGACGTCGAGATAGGCATTCCACCCGGACAAAACCGCCTCGTGAAAAGCGGGGTTCCTCGCAGATTCGGCCGGCAGCGTTTCGATGAGCCAGGGGGAGGCGCGCAGGACATTTGAAGCTTCGAGCCAAAGAGCGTGTTCCGAGGCATCCCGGGGACCGGAGTGCTCGGCGTCCTCCGGGGTGGTCCCGGCAAGGGAAAGCGCTGCGCGCAACAGCTCGAAATCGGCTGTCTGCGGCGGCGCGTTTCGCGCGAGGTGAAATGCGGTTCCTGAAAGCAGGGAACGCATGCCTTGCGTGATGAAGTCTTGGAAGTCCTCAAAGTCGCCCCCGGCGGAGGCGGGGCGCGTGCGGTTTTGCAGATCGTTTCGCCGGAGGCGTTCGCGCACGAGCGACCGCAGATTGGCGTTGCGCTCGAAAATTTCCAACCGGGGCAGGAACGGCGGGAGGGGATCGCCCGATTTCACCAACAGAAAGGTTCTCCACGCTTCCTCCTCTTCAAGCAGCCGATTTAAAGGCCGAACCGCGTGTAACCAGGCCCAAAACACCCGGGGAGTATCCTGAACATTCAGCGCGACGCGGCGGTACACGGCGTACTCCCGTGGCATCGTGCGCAGGATCCGCTCCCACGCAGCAATCCAGATTTCGTGCATGCCGGGGTCGTTCGCGAATGCCTTCGGAAGCGCGTCGTTGGTGGCCAGGGGACGTCCCGCGCCCCGGCTGGCGAGGAAGCACAAAACCAACTCCCGGTGCACTAGTCTCCCGGCAGGTTGATCCCACACCGCAGCGGGAATCCCAAGCTCCGTGCATCCGATGACATGGGAGAAATTTTCCACCGGGATCTGGTCGACCACCTTCCGCGGCCATTGTTGCGTCCACTCCCGGCTCAATTCGGGGTTTCCTGCCACCTCTGTCGGAGGAATTTCCAATCCGAGAGCGTTTCCGTGCAGCGCCAACCTCTCAAAAAATGCCACGGCTGTTTTTGTCGCCAGCGCGTGCACAGCACTCTGCATCGTGGAGGCCGTTGGGGAGGCTGCAGCGGGTTTGCTCATGGGATCCCATTCGGCGGAATTTCCGCGAGAAAAACCCCTGGCCGGATGCGTCCTCATGTCCGCAGTGGCGAGCGTGCCCAAGGAGGCTGAACCCACGATGGCGGTTTTGTTCGCCGTATTCTGGGATGCGACAGCATTTAGCAGGAGGGCGATGTATGCTTCCGCCACGGCAGAGCGAACTTCGGTAAGAGCCGCCGCGACCTTCGGATTCATGAAGGATTTCTGATCGGTGGTGTTCTCTGGGTTGGCAAAAAAGGCTTTCACCGCGATGACACAGAGCCTGTACCACGCCTCCCTCATCATCCCGGCAGCGGCGCCAGTTTCTGGGGCTCTGCCGCGTTTGGCTGCATCCATGTGCGCCGCCGACCACGCAGAGACAATGTGTTTGTCATTCCAAAAACGGTTGGGAACCTGAGTGGCTGGGTTTTTGGTTTGCTGGAGATACCGAATCCACGCCTGGCGGTACTCCTCGAGAAGTCCCGGATCCTCCTTATAAAATGCGTGAAAGCGCGGGGGAACGGGTGCGCATGCGAGATCTATTCGGAAGGCGTCCATGGCCAGAGGACGGATCTCGGGCGCCGCCAGAATCCGGCGGGGCACATCGATCGTGGTAGCCTTCTCCTTGAGGTGCTGGATCCACCCCTCCTCCCACGCGGTGCGTAATCTGGGGTGCCTCAGCAAAGCCTTCCCAAGGTATCGATCCAGCATCGGCATACGCCGCAGAGCGGAAGCAAGGGTGTCGTGCATATGGACTCCAAGGCTCTCGAAGCATGATGGTTTCCGGAGGGCATACGGAATCCAGAAGGGATCGTGGAGTATGTAGCGAAGCTTCGCGGCACAGGCTTTCTCGCGAATGGAATTCGAGTTTCGTACCGCTCCGGGCGCAAGGTGCAGCGCAAATGGGACAATCTCGAGTACGCGTTGCCATTCGTCTCGGTCGAGGCACGCGAGGTTGCTCCTCGTTTGCAATTTCTTGTTCTTTCGAATGTGCGTTTTTTCCTCCAGAACAGCGATCAGCAAGTCAACCGCAGCATTTTTTACCACCGATCGATTCGAGACGCCGGTGACTTCTTTGACGCACAACGAGGAGGAGTCCCCCGAGGATTTATTCCTGCAGCGGATCGCCACCCTCGGTGCCCCGGCAACACACAGCACATAAAAGTCCGATCCGGACAGATAATTAGACGCCACAGTCGTATCGGCAATGCACCACCGG
>JBILWF010000488.1:0-3291 GCA_044370075.1 Chthoniobacteraceae bacterium
CCCCTCTCCATCGGCCACTCCAAATCCAAAAAGCGCCGTCGAACGCGCACCCGCTACCGTGGCCGCGACTTCATCCAAACCACTGTTAAGCACGTTCCGCCTCCGCATGAGGGAACTCAGGGAGCGGATCACCTGAGCAAGAAGGGCATCCACCACCTCAAACGCATCCTCGATCCCCGCGGCGGGCCCCACGATCGAAGCCATCCGCTGGTTGTCGAAACACACCACCAAATCCGTACTGCGCCGCAAGCCATCCAGCGCTTCGAGAGCCTGATCCTTTCTCCGCCTCCCCTCGAACTGGAAAGGCATCGTTGCAACGACCAGGACCAGTGCTCCCTGACTTCGCGCAATGGCCGCAATCTCCGGGGCGGCTCCTGATCCCGTGCCTCCCCCCAGGCCGGCAACCACAATCACAAGGGACGCACCGGACAACCGACCCGCTAGTTCCGCACTGCTCTCGATCGCCGCGGAGCGCCCCAACTCGGGATCCCCACCAGCCCCAAGGCCCCGCGTCAAACTGCGACCCAACGTGATTTTGTTGGGAGTCAAAGACGCAACCAGAGCCCGGGCATCCGTGTTTGCAACAAAAAGCTCCACCCCCGCAGCCCCCTCCCGGCACAACCTGTCCACGGCGCGAGCCCCCGCACCACCCACACCCACCACCCTAATGATTCCGCCGCCGGAGGACTCGTGACTGCGCGTTAGTTCTATCATGAATTCACCCTCAAAATTTAAATTTAAGCAACTCAGGAAAACGCATCCTTGATGCGTCCCCACAAAGACCCCAGCGGCGTTGCTTGACGGCTGGGTTGGATTGCCTGCGCGTATTTCAGCAGCCCGATGGCCGCGGACAAACGCGGATCTTCAAACGCCGATGCCGGGCCGGAAACCGCATGAGAGTGAGTCAATTGCACGGGCATTTCAAAAACCTCCGCCGCCAGTTCATCTATGCCCTCCAACAGACTGCACCCCCCGGTCAGGAGCAGTCCTCCGCCCAACTGATGCATGACTCCCGCTGACTCCAACTCTCGCCGAACCAACTCGAAAATTTCTCGCACGCGACAGGCGATAATGTTGTTCAACAAAACTCGTTCCACCACACATCCTGCAAAACCGGCCTCCTGCTTCATCAATACCCTGCCCGCGGTCGCTTCCTCCGTGAGCAACACACTGCCATGTTCTATTTTCAACTTTTCCGACCGGGTCATCGGCAAACGCACGCCAATAGAAATGTCGTTAGTGATGTGATCTCCCCCGAGAGGCAGGCTACCGCAGGCCTTCACCGACCCATGTGTGTAGGCGATGTAGTCGGTCGTCCCACCTCCCATATCAATCATCACAGCACCCGAATTTTTTTGGTCCACGCTGAGAACAACCTGGGCTGCAGCAACCGCGTTGAACACAGGCTGAATGACCTCCACCCCCAAGTCCCGAACACACCGCTCGGAGTTTCCAATGCGTCGCGACGACCCGTGGATAATTTGAAAGTCCGCCTCCAGTTTGCTCCCCAGCATCCCGACGGGGTTCAAAATTTCGTCCTGTCCGTCGACATAGTAGTGCTGCAAAATCGTGTGCAAGAAGCATTGATCCGCAGGAATTTGTACTTTTTTTGCATCCTCCTGCACATCCTCGTAGTCCTCAGCAATAATCTCCCCCCGCTCCTCCGGAATCATCTTAAATCCCCGATTCTTGAAAGACCGGATGTGCGCACCCGAAACCCCCAGATAGACGGAACGAATATCCACATCACTCGAGGCTTCCGCGTCAGCCAATGCCTCACGCACACACCGGGAAGCGTTGTCCACGTCCACAATCTCCCCTTTGCGCACACCACGCGAAGGCGTCAACGAGAAGCCGAGAATGCGAAGAGGATGATCGGGGTGTATGTCTCCGACCACCACGGCAACCTTCGAGGTTCCGATTTCAAGACCGACGACAATCTGCTCTCTAGCCATGGGGACTGAAAAGTTTACGGAGCGCTTCCGATGGATTCAGCGAGGGCCTTACCGTGCTAGGCGGCGTTCCCTTTAAGACTGGTCCAACTCCGCGAACAGCCCGGGGCTCAACCGCTGGAACATCACGCCCCGCACCAGTCGCTTTCATTTCCGAAACTCTCCGGACACGCACAGGGACCCGCACTGTCTTTGTTTTAACGTTTTTTTGATACATCGTCTTGGAAACGGGCTCCTTTGATACTCCAGCAATACTCGCGTTTCCCGCGGAGGCGGCAGCAACCGCCGGAATTCGCACTCCGGAGTTCAACCCGGAGTTTTTTCCATCCACACGTGCGCGGTTCACTGCCGCGTTCTCATCACTCGCCCCGCTTCGGACACGCTCAAAACTAGGGGACAATTTTGCGTTAACAGTTCCCGCCTTGGGCGAAGCCTTGCCCCCCCTATCGGCTGCAACCTCCGCCGCGATAACGGTGCCCCCCTTTGGAGCTTCTAAAAAAGACTGCCTTCCCCGCGTTTGCTCACCAAGCTCCACGATTCCCCCCGAGACACTGCCGATCGCATCGCCGGGTACAGGGGGTGCGGCAGGACTCGAGACTCCAACAACTGGGTCCACGAAGGCAATCGGTTCCGAAAACGTTTTTGGAACCACGCCTCCATGAGTTGCCTTGGCGTGGGCTGCCTTGGCCTTGCCGTTTTTGGGGTCCATGGGTGCCGCGACGGGCGGTGGAGCCGCAAAGACCACAGGAACGCTTTTTTCCAGCATCAAATTAACGGAAACAAATTCCTTCTGAGTCGGCTCTACCAATTCAATCAGCTGACGCAATTTCGCCAACTGATCCTCAAGGGCATCAAATCCAAAAGTGATTCGCGCCTTTCGGTTATCCACAACGCTCAGGCAGTAGCCCTTGCTAATGTCCACCACCCTAGGCTGCCACTTGAGGTCTTCCGCACTCAAACGGATTAATTCAACGGCCGCCACAGCTTCTGCGGAGGGAAGTTTCTGTCCCGGAGCCACGTCCTCCATTACAACCCCGGTTATCAGCGGAAGCGCAAGATGTTCCGGAAGAACTTTGCGAGGGCGCATCACATATCCCCGCGAATCCACGAGGAATGAATCGGTCCCCACCCCAAGACGAACAGAGGCGGATGCCGCAACCCACGCTACCGGCTGCCGCTCGGACACTCGGATGTCCACCCGATCCGGTAAAATCCGCCGAATCTCCACCCTCTCGATTTGCGGAACTTGATCCAGCGCCAGTTTCGCTTTGTGCAAATCCACCCGAAAAATGTTATCCCCCTCACGGACGCCCGATATCTCCAAGATCTGCATCCGCGT
>JBILWF010000029.1:0-10343 GCA_044370075.1 Chthoniobacteraceae bacterium
AACAATCGCGGGGATGTGGGTGGGAAAATCGAGGCATCCGCCAACAATCCGGAAAGTTAGAACACGTGGGCTTCGGTCCGTGACCCGGAGCATCCAATGCGAGCCAGCGCATCTCTGAGAAAAAAACGACCCAGTCACCGTGCAGCTTTTCGCTCCGCGGTCGGGAGGCCTTTGGCGATCTTGCTTCAGTCCCACCCCGGTTTGGTACCGAGGCGAATGGAGTTTTGGGCGGTCGGAGCAGAGAGACGGAGCAAGGTCCGAGCGGCGGCGGAGGCGCCCGCCGGGCGTGGCCATGGAGCCGACCACCCCCCCCGGATTGTGAGCATCTTTGGGGATGTCTCACAACCCGGCGACGATGGACTAGCGGCACAGGGTGCCCGTTGTTTCACTTTCCTTCGGTGACCATTGGGAAGGAGTCGGTGCGGAAGGGGCTCGCAGGCAGACCTGCGCCGTTGACGAGGTTGGGCTCCGCATCGTCACGCCACGCAAAGCGGACGGCCACGGGCTTGGAAACGGCGGGGCTGTGCACCACCAGCGCGTCCCCTTCAATTGTGGCCTCGGCGGGAACAAAGTTTTTATCCTCGGCGGCAATTGTGAAATGGGAAAGCGGCTGGCCGTCGCGGGATTTGAGGCCTTTGCCGTGCTCAAACTGGATCCGTACCTTGGAGCCTTCAATCTTGGAGGTGGTGTAGAGCGGGCCGGAGTAGACGAGGTCTTTCTTTCCGTACTGGTGGGCAAGGGCCCACAGGGCGAGGCGGCGTCCGACTTCCTGTTTGTTTTTGGGATGGATGTCTTTGACGTTGCCGATGTCGGTGGTGACGGCCATTCCGGTGTTGGGCACGGTGCGCAGGGTGTGCAGCTGGGCCTCCCAGAGTTCCGCGCAGGGCGTGGGATCCGCCGCGGGGTTTCCGCGGGAGTAGGAGAAGGGGGCGAGCTGCACGAAGTGGAAGGGGAAGTCGCCCTGCGCAAAATCTTTGCGCCAGTTGGCGATCATCGCCGGGAAAAGAATCCGGTACTGCGCCGCGCGCGACACGTTGGATTCCCCCTGGTACCAGATCGCTCCCCGGATCGACAGGGGCAGCAGCGGAGCAATCATCGCGTTGTAGAGGTTCGCAGGGAAACTCGGGTTGGTCGCCGGGCTTTGGGGCGGGCCGGGTTTGCGTGGCTCGGGTTTGCCTTCCGCCTTGGCTTTTTCAACCTGCGCCTTCCACGCCTCAAGGACCTTTTCGTAACCAGCCTGCGCCGCCACGGGATCGTACGCGGCGAGCCGGGCTTCCGCTGGCTCCAGCACGCTCTTGAGCTCGGGGATGGATTCAAAAGTCTTCTTGCTCGTCCATCCTTCCGCGGCCGTGCCTCCCCAGTTGGTTCCCACAAGTCCGACCGGCACGCCTTTGAGCTTCTGGTGCAGCTCCCGGCCAAAGAAGTAACCGACCGCGCTAAACTGCGGAACGGTCGCGGGGGAGCAAACTGCCCAGGATCCCTCGACATCCTCCAAAGGCGTACGCGAGACGTTTTTCTTCACTTTGAAGTGTCGGATTTTGGGGAAATTGGCCGCTTGCGCTTCCTCGTTGGGGTTTTGAGAGGAGGAGACGGTCCACTCCATGTTGGATTGTCCGGAACACACCCACAGTTCACCCACGAGCACGTCCTGCACGGTAAGCCGGTTGCGGCCTTGCACGTGGAGTTCAAAGGGGCCTTCCCCCGCGGGAAGCGGCATTTTAATAGACCACTTGCCCTCGGCGTTGGCCACGGTTTCGGCTTTTTGACCGCCCATCTCGGCGGTGACTTTTTCTCCTGCATCGGCCCAGCCCCAGAGCGAGGCGGGTTTGCCGGCTTGGAGGACGAGGTGGTCGCTGAGGATGGCGGGCAGTCGGACGTCGGCGTATGCGGCGGTGGCTGCGCTCAGGCACAGGAGTGCGGTCAGGGAACGGGAGGGAAGGAGCATGGGATGGGTAGGGGGTGGGGGTTTGATCCGCGCCGGGAGTCGGCGGGAGGAACAGTTTGGTGGCGTCCGGGGTTGGGGCAACCGTTTTTTGTGAGGCTGGTTGCGCGGCAAGCCCCGGCAGGACGGGGTCAGCGCTGCCAGTGGCGCTTGCAAAAACGGAGGTAAAAATCCCAGTCCACGGCGGTGATGTCGTGGGGGCCCTTCCGCAGGTGATAGCCGATGTGGTTTCCGACGGATTGGCCGGCGGCCGGGGGTTCCGCGTCGGGCAGCCCGTCTTTGCCAAAGAGGGTGTACACCGGTCCGGCATGCCAGCCGGAAAGAAACTCCCCCTTGGGGTCGGCCCACCGGTCGTCCTCGGCACTTCCGATGGCCACGGGCCGTGGCGCGGCGAGCGCCACGAGCAGATGCTGGTCCACGGGGCAGGCGTTTTCGTTTTGGGCGTAGCTCGAAAACCGGGGGGCAAACCAGTGGGGAAACCGGGAGGTGATAACGGCCACCGTTTCGCCAAAGTTGCGCCGCATCAAAGCGGCCCCGCCCTCTCCCGAGTTGTTGGAAATCACAATCGAAAACCGCGGATCCCGCGCGCCGGCCCACAGGGCCGTTTTGCCCAAACGTGAATGCCCGATGACGGCACACCGGTTGGCGTCGATTTCCGGTTCGCTCTGGAGGTGATCCAAAATGCGGCTCAGCCCCCAAGCCCAGGCGCCGATGCCACCCCAGTCCCCCGGCCCCCACACGGTATCCGTCCCGGCAGGGCTGAGCGCTGCACGCAAACTGGATTTCCAACCCTCCGCATAGTCCGGTTCCAGATCGCCGTAGTATGCCGTAGCTACGGCGCACCCTTCGGCGATGAGTTTCTCCGGGACCCAGCGCGAGTGCTCGGCTCCGCGCGTGGATTCCGGATCAAAAGTAGGAGCATTCCCCGGAGGTTTTTGGCGGGCGTCGTGCAGCCACTGAGAGTTGATGGGAACATCGCTTTCGCGGCTGACGGCGTGGTTCGCCTTGAAATTCAGGCCCACAAAGCAGGGCACCTTGCCCGAGCGTTTTTTCGGAATGTAGAGCAGAATTTGCATCCCCTTCCACCGCGGTTGGTCGGCCAGCGTGACACGGATGAGTTTGCGAACCGCCGTGCCATCGAGGGCGTCAATCCGCGTGTTTTCCAACGAAAACTCTACGCGGCCCCAGCGCTCCGGAGGGCGCCCGTACACATGCTCCTCAAACAGGCGCAGGATCTCGGGGCGTCTTTTTTCGATCCAGTCCGAGGCAGATTCCACGCGGGCCCCGTTTTGAAGCACCAGCGGATCGGGAAGGGAAAGCGCACCCACGCGCGCTTCGTCGTAGTTTGTGGAGGGCTGAGCGGACTGCGCGTCAGCGACGGAGGACGAGGCGGCCAGCGTCCATGCCAGCGGAAAAACTCTGAGAATGGGCAAACAGCGGGCTATGCGGAAGTTACTCATGGGGCAGTGCCTCCACGGTGAACCGGCGACCCGCCACATGCCAGCGCAGAACGCGTTCCGCGCGCCTTTGCAAGCGCGGGAGGATGCGGGCTATTCGGGGTCCCCCAGCGAGGGCGGTGGCTGCGGTGTAGTCCGGGGCTCCCGGCGGAAAAGATGGCGCAGATCCAAGCCAAAGTACGCGAGGCAATTCAACAAGAGCAGCGTGGCCGCCGCCTCGTCCAGATTGCCAATGAGCGGGATGTTGTCGGGAATGATTTCAAAAATCCCCGCACCTGGGTTCACGAGATAGAGCAGTGCGAGTACCCCTAAACATAGAATGACAAAAGATTTGATCATGAATGCTTAGAACTGGATTTTTCTCATCCCCGGCGGGTTCGGCCACCCAGCAAGTCAGTCCCCGAAGTCGCTCCCACCCGATCCAAAATCCCCGCTCGAACCGAAGTCTCCTCCGCCAGATCCAAAATCGCTCCCGGAATTATCCTCGCCGAAGTCCGCACCGGACCCGGAGTAGTCCGACTCGGTGTAGTCCGCGGAAGTATTTCCGAAAGGGGATCCCGAATCTCCCTCCGAGCCGAATGCCGACGTTCCCCCGGAGTGCCCGAAAAAGTGGTCGTACAGCCACATTCCCGCCGCGGCACCGAACAGGCCTCCCATCAGGGACCGGAAAAAACCCCCGCCAGAGGGCGCCCCGCCCAGGGGCGAACCGCCACCCGCTGCTGCGCTAAAGATTCCCCCAATAACGCGCAGGATGATCATTCCGACGATCACCACAATAATCAGGGTCGGTAGCCATCCGAACCCGCTGGTTTTGGAGGCGAAGAGTGAGGAGTCTTCGGTGGATGCGAAACGGGGCCTTTCGCCAGCGTGCCGCACCATCTGATTGGTGACAAAACGCGTTCCCTCAAGCAGGGCTTCGTCAAACTTTTTGTCCCGGAGTTTTCCCACCATGAGTCCCACGAGGGAATTCCGGTCAGCGAGTGTGAAGGCCTTCTGGACTGTGTCTTTGTCGATCTCCACATGCAGATGGGCGGGGTTCTTGACCACAAGCACATACACTCCGTGAACCTTCCGGGCCACGGCCTCCCGGCGGGCCCATTTTTCGTACATTTGAGCAGCGGCAGCCTTGTCTTGCAGGTTCACCCCCGTCCGTACCGTCTCGGGGATCTCCGAAAAAGTGTCTATGCGCAGGTCCTTACGCAGCTTCGCCGCGGTCTGGGAGATGAGAGCGTCCGCTTCGGCCTTGGCCTTCTCGGAGAAGAACCCCGCCTTGTCGTCTATACCCGCCCCGGTGGCGGAGGCAGCGCGCACGGGCGCCAACAAAAACCCAGCCATCCACACGCTTGTGAGGAGCATGATAGCCTTCAAAAACCGGTTTTTCTGAAAAGCCCGGGGCTGGTGGGCGGAGAGAGCGGGGACTGCTGTCATGGAATGCACCATACAACCGAATATCTGTTAAAACCATGCACATGTCATTTTTGGGCGCCGAGTTTTTTGAGGAAGACGTGTGCGCGGTTGCGCGCGCTCTCTTGGGCAAGGAACTGGTCTGGGGAGAATGTTCCGGCCGGATTATCGAAACCGAGGCTTATGCCGCCGAGGGGGATGCCGCGTGCCATGTGGCCTCGCGCTTCGCTGCCCGGGAGTTCTTGCGCACGCGGTCCCCGGGCACGGCCTATGTGTACCTCAATTACGGGATGTACTGGCTGCTGAACTTTCTCGTCCGGGGCGGCCCGCGGGACGGCATGGTGCTGGTGCGCGCTCTGGAGCCGCTCTCGGGCTGCGAACACATGCGCACGCGGCGTGGGGGACGCCCCGAGGCAGAGTGGTGTTCGGGTCCCGGAAAGCTCGGACGCGCCCTGGGGATTTGCGGGGCCGATCACGGCAGGGTACTCGCCGGGGCTGCGCGGGAACCTGGGTACGGCGTGCGGTATCAACCCGGGGGGTCGGGACGCGAAATCCGCGCTGGGGTTCGGGTGGGCATCACCCGCGCGGTGGACTTGCCGTGGCGCTTTTTGCTCGGGCCGCCCCGCGGTTGAGTGCGTGTCGTAATTTGCTTTGCAGGCTTTTCGATTTCTCAGACAGATACCGTTCCCGTACCGCTTGTGCACACACCCCCATGAGCATCCCCCTCCAGATTGAAATCACCCAGGAAGACGGATCCGTGGTTCAAAACCCTATCCAACCGGGGGAGTACGTTCTGGGCCGCTCTGCGGATTGCGATATCGTAGTCGTTTCTCCGACGGTTTCCCGCCGGCACGCCCGGATCCGCATCACGGACAGCGAAGTGGAGATTCAGGACCTCGGCAGCCAGGGGGGCACCCGGGTGGGCGACCATCTGCTGGAGGGGCCGGTGATTCTCCCGCTTCCCGCAACCTTTCTCCTTTCTCATTTGCCCGTATTTATCGGATTCGAGGCGGCGGCCCCCGTGCATTCCCCGGATCCCGCGGGCGGGGCGTCCAAAACGGGCGATTCCATCTGCGGGGCGATTACCGTTTCCGACGTGAAAGCCCCGCTCATTTCGGGCATCCCGGAGCAGGAGCGCAGGCGGTTGGAAATGCTCTACGAACTGCCCCTGCAGCTGGCCGCCGAACAGAACGTCGACCGGCTTTTTTATCTCATTCTCGACAAGGTCATCAGCCTCATACCGGGCGCGGTGCGCGGGGCGGTTTTGGTCAAGGACTACGGCACCGAGAAAATCCGTATGCGGGCTTGTGTTCCGGTGGATGCCCCGGCGATCAGCCGCTCCCTGATCCAGCGCGCTGCAAACGAAAAAAAGGGCTTCATCTGGGGCGACGCGGAAAGCGATCAGGAGTCCATGAGCGCGAGCATGGTGGCCATCCAAATCCGCACCGGCATGTATGTCCCCCTGATGTGGCAGGATGCCTGCATCGGGGTCTTGTTTGTGGATAATCCGCACAGCAGGAAAGCTTTCAGCGAAGAGGATCTGCGTTTTCTTTTGTCCGTGGCCAACTACGCTGCGTCGGCTGTTGCCAACCGTCTGTTGCAGGACGACATCGAACAAAACAACCGCACGCTTGAGAATTTGCTCACAAACTTCTCTCCCAAAATACGGAGCCGTTTGTTGGAAAAATCCAAGGAAGGCCGGCTCCAACCGGGGGGCGAAAAATCGGTGGTGACCATCCTGCTTTCCGATTTGCGGGGTTTTACAAAAACGAGCTCCACGCTGGATTCGGCGGTGGTGGTTGACATGCTCAATGACTATTTCCGGGTCCTGGGCCACGAAGTGTTCCGCCACGATGGAACCATCGACAAGTTCATCGGCGACGCCATTCTGGCGGTTTTTGGAAGTCCGGAGCCGGATGAGCACCATGTGTGGAAGGCGGTCCTGGCGGCCGTGGAGATGCACCGCCAGATGGATGCCGTCAACCAGCGCAGAAGGGCCTCCAATCTGCCTGTATGCGAGTTGGGTATCGGGATTTTTTCGGGCGAAGTGCTGCACGGCTTCATTGGCGCCGAGGACCGCCTAGAGTACACCGTCATCGGTGACACCGTGAACAAGGCGTCCCGTTTTTGTGACGGCGCTCAGGGCGGCGAAATCCTGCTTGGACCCCTCTCCTACGAAGCGGTAAAGGGCTCGATCAAGGCCCGGTTCCGCGAGATCACCACCAAAAACGGCAGCGTGCTGCCCGCCTACGTGGTGGACTGGAGGGATCCCGGGATCCCTCCGCTGGAGTAGTGCATCCGGCGTGGCTCGACTTGGTTGGCACTTTGGGGCACCGTGTACTCCATGGAAAATCTCTCCGCAGATGGGAGCTTTGAGAAAAACCGGCGGTTTTGGGAAAAGCAGGCTGCCCGTTTGCGGCGGCGGGTGAATCTCGGCTGGGTGTTGGAACAGATGCGCCTTCCCCTGATTGCTCTGGGAGGGGCGGCGGCGTTGGTGTTGGTGGCGCTGCGCCGGGGTGGTATGGAAACGGTTTGGTGCGCCGGGATTTTGGTGGCGGGATTGCTCGGGGTCGTGGCAATCAGCGTGTGGCGGGCCCGCTGCAAGTGGGTTCGCACGGATGCGGCCTTTGCGCGTCTGGATGTGCTGCTGGGCTGGAACAGTCGCCTGAGTGCGGCGCGGCAGGGCGTCGGAAGCTGGCCGGCCCCGGTCGCCGGCTTGGAGCGTTGGGTGGCGGGTTGGAACATCGGCCGGGTGTTCGGGCCGTGGGCGGGCGTTTTGGCGCTTGGTTGTGCGGCGTTGTGGATTCCAGCCCGTGCCGTTCATGCCCGGCGGGATCCTTTGGAGCGCCCGCCGAGCGTGCAGCAGGTCGAGGCGCTGATTGCCGAGTTGGAGCAAAACGCGGTGCTGGCGCCGGAAAATCTGGAGGCCCTCAGGGAACAACTCGAGCAGCTTAAAAACAAGGCCCCCGGCGAGTGGTACTCCCACAACGCGCTGGAGGCAGCTTCGCAACTCAAAGCGGAGATTGAATCCGGAACGCGCACCCTCGGCGATCATCTGGCCAAGTTGGAAGAGGCCTTTGATCCGGTCGCCGGCCCCGATCCGAGTGCGGAGCAATTCGCGCAGATGCAGCAGCAGCTTCGGGACGCCCTGCAGGCGGCTTCCTCAAGCCCTCTGGCGATCGACCCGGAGCTGGCCAAACGCCTCCGGGAGCAAGCCGAAAAAAGCGGGATGGATCCCCAGGATCTTCGGGATTTGAAGGAGCGTCTTCAAAAGGCTCGCGAATGCGCCCAGTGCAAAAACCCGCAGTTTAAAGGTCCGGGTGAGGGCGATGATGGCCAAACTGCGAAGAAAGGAAAAAATACGGGAACCGGGGGCGGCGAGTCCGAAGAGCTCACCTTCAATCAAACGCCTACGGAGCTCGGAACCAGTACGGAGGAGTCCCTGCCGCAGGGCGATTTGTCGCGTGCGATTCCGGGGGAGACGGTTCTCGAGACCCGGCTGGCTCCTCGCGCCGAGGGTTCCTCGGCCATCTCCGCCCCCGGGGTGACCGCCGCGGAGCAGGCGGGCGGGCAGGCCGTCTGGAAACAGCGGCCGGTTTCCCCGGCGGAGCAGCGCCGGTTGCGCACTTTTTTTGGAAATTGAGCCGCCGCGGGTCGGTGCTTTTTCAAAGTGCGCAGGGTGGAATTCCGGCCTGTTCGCGGCGGTGAGAACTGCGCGGCGCCGCGAAAGGGGCTGGATTGCCGGTGTCGAATTTGCAAGGCTCCGGATTCGCTCCGGCCTGATTAGATATCCGGAGCTTCAACTCCCAACCCAAAACTAGAATGAAATTGCTTAAGAAATTCCTCCCCCTCGCCGTGCTGCTCGCTTTCGGAGGCGCCATCGCTTCCGCCGAAGATACTCCTTTGGAGAAGGAAATGGACGCGATGAACAAGGCGTACAAGAAGCTCAAAACCAGCATTTCGGATCCCGCTGCCAAGGACGACAACCTCAAGCTGATTGCCGAAATCAAAAAGACCACGGCAAACTCCGCCAAGCTCGACCCGAAGTCCGCGGGGGATCAGGGCGATAAGAAGGCGGAATTTGTGGGCAATTACAAAAAGGCGATGGAGGAATTCGCGAAGGCCGTGGACGTGCTCGAAGCCGCGGTAACCGCAGGCAAGGCCGACGAAGCAAAAGCGGCGTATGACAAGTTGCTTGAGCTCAAAAAAGACGGCCACAAAAAGTACAAGAAAGACTAGTCTTCTTTCCTTTGTTTTTGCGCGCGGGCGGGTGTCTCCCAACAGATGACACCCTCCCGCGGCTTGCTATTTATTCCTCCCATGACGCGCCAGCAGCTCTTGGATCTGTATTTCATGGATGCCCGCTGCAAACTCCTCGAGGTGGCGGCTTTTTTGGACCGTATTGATCGTGCGGAAGGGGAGGCCGACTTCCGGTTCGCCGCCCTGCGGGAGGCGCTGCCCCTGCTCCAAAGCGCTGAACCGCACCGGGCGCGGTCCGTTCTTCTCTCGCTGAGCGATCCCACGTCCGAGCCTCTCGAAAAAGCCCCCGGGAAAGGCGCGGTGGGCGCGTGGCCGGGAAAAGCCGCGCCGTAACAAGTCGCCTCTCATAAGTCGCCTCTCATGCTCCCGGCCCCTCTGGAGTCTTTGTCCCGCAACGAATTGTTTTCGTAGCTTAGAGTCTCCGTCGACAGGCCGCTTACCCGGTCAAAGCGCTTTGCGACACCCTGACGGTCTCCCCGCCAGACACCGATTTTCCTATGCGTTATATCGAACCCCACGCCCACATGGTCAGCCGCGTCACCGATGACTACGAGGCGATGCGCCTCGCGGGGTGCGAGGCCATCTGCGAACCCGCTTTCTGGGCCGGGTTCGACCGTGGCAGCGTGCACGGGTTTCGCGACTATTTTTTCCAACTTACCGAGCACGAGCCCCGGCGGGCCGCGAAGTTCGGGATGCCGCACTACACCTGGCTGTGCATCAATCCGAAGGAATCGGAGGACATGGGTTTGGCACGTGAGGTGTTGGCGATGATCCCCGAATTTTTAAAGTACGAGACGGTTTTGGGGATTGGGGAGATCGGGTTGAACAAAAACACGCGCAACGAGCTCACCATCCTGCAGGAGCACATCGATTTAGCGGCCCGTCATGACCAGCTGATTTTGGTGCACACGCCGCATCTGGAGGACAAGTGGAAGGGGACCCGGTTGATCCTGGACGTGCTTCAGAAAGATTCGCGGATCCGCCCCGAGCGTGTTATCATCGACCATGTGGAGGAGCACACGGTGGAGATGGTTTTAGAGGCGGGTTTTTGGGCGGGCATCACGTTGTATCCGGAATCGAAGGCCACGCCGGCGCGCGCAATTGACATGGTGGAGCAGGCGGGGATGCGCAACATCTGGCTCAACTGCGCCTGCGACTGGGGCCGCTCGGAGCCTCTGGCGGTTCCGCGCACGGCGCTGGAAATGCGCCGGCGCGGGCACTCGGCCGAGGCGGTGGACAATCTGGTGTACGGAAATCCGCGCCGGTTTTTGTCTCAGAAC
>JBILWF010000489.1:0-3280 GCA_044370075.1 Chthoniobacteraceae bacterium
CGTCTGGCCGCCGAAGAGTCCGTCGGCCGCATCTGCCAGACCATCCTCGTGCAGGGCGCCAGTGAGCAGAATGGACGAAAGCATGGAGAACAAAATCGCACCCAGCACCGGTACTCTCTCGAACGCGATCAACCACGCCCCGGCTGCGACGCTTCCGATCAGCGCCCCGACGGCGGGGAAGAATGCGATCGATGCTGAGGCAGCCTCGGGTGAAAAGCGTACCCAACGTGCCACGGGGATGCGTGTTAGAAGCATCACAGCAGTCAGAAACGCATTGAGGATGGAGGCCATTGTTTGGATGGATCGATGCTGATTCAAACCTGTAGCAACACCGGATTGTCCACGGGAACTGCGGTGCTGACTCCTGCCGATGCGAAGTTGGCCATCTCCGATACGAGACGCGCCGCGGCTTGTAAGAGCGGGAGCGCAAGCACTGCCCCGCTGCCCTCTCCCAACCGCATTCCCAAAGAAAGTAGGGGGCTTGCCTGGAGGTGTTCCAGCACAATGCCGTGTCCGGATTCGGCCGAGCGATGCGCAAAAAAGCAGACTTCCAGACATTCGGGATCCATGCGCGACGCAATCAGAGCCGCCGTGGATACTATAAAACCGTCGATCACCACGGGAAGCCGCGCCCGGTGGGCTGCAAGAATGCAACCGGTCAGCGCGGCAATTTCAAAGCCACCCACGCGTTCGAGCCAGTAGCGAGCCGCGGATGCTGCATGAGTTTTAATTGGGGGAGACTGTGGGCGGTGGCGAGCGATGCTCTCGGTGATTACGGTTTGCTTGTGCCTGAGGCCTGCGTCATCCACGCCCGTACCGCGCCCGGTGACAGCGGCCGGATCCACGTCCAAGAGCGCCGCGCACAGAGCGGCCGCGGAAGTGGTATTGCCGATGCCCATTTCACCAAGCGCCAGCGCGTCGGTTCCCTCCTGAATTGTCGCGTTTACCTCACTCGCTCCCATTTTGAGGGCTGCCGCGCACTGCTCGGATCGCATTGCGGGGCCGCGCAGGAAGGATGACGTTCCCCGCGCAACTGGGCTGCCGTAAAGGCCGGGAAGCGCACGCCATGCAGCATCGTCCGGCGCATCGACCCCCGCGTCAACAATTCGCAAAGAAGCTCCCACCGACCGGGCGAGTACGCAGACCGCCGCCCCCCCTCGCAGGAAGTTTCCGACCATCTCACCGGTCACGGCGCAGGGATACGCACTGACTCCTTCCGCCGCGATTCCGTGGCTGGCGGCAAAGACGCTCACGCCCGGCTTTCGAATCGCAGGGGTGAGGCTTGCCTGCAGCAGTCCCAGACGCAGGCCAATCTCCTCCAACCGCCCGAGCGATCCGGGTGGCTTGGTTTGCTGGTGAATGCGCTGCAGGAGGGCGTTTCGGAGTGGCATTGGGGTGAACTGATCAGAACCGGGTTATGCTGCCTAAAAACGAAAAAAACCGCCATCCCGCGGGGGCGGGAGGACGGTTTTTTCTTAAACGAGGCGACGCTTACGCCGGGGTGAACCGGAACTTGGCCTTGGCGCGTTTGGCGTTTGCTTTGGCTTTGCGCTTGGTCTTCTGAGACGGCGTTTCAAAGGCCCGAAGCCGCCGTACTTCCTCCATGATGCCCTCATTCTCCATCTTCGACTTCAAGCGCTTCAGCGCTCGGTCGATGGGCTCTCCTTTGCGGACTTGTACTTCTGGCATACAGTTTTCCCTCCTTTCTCTCGAGGTTTCGATAAATCTAACGGGAGGGGAAGACTATGTTTTGCGCACACTACGCGTCAATGAGGCATTTCGTGCGGGTTCGTAAACAGACCGAAAATACCTTCGATGGGAGTGCAGTCAGTCCGCTAGGAGATGATGGTCTAGCAAGATCCGCGTGCACTCTCTCCACGAGCGGCGCTGGAGCCACTCGACGCTCGGGACAAAAGGCGATGCCGCTTTGCCCAGTATAAAAGCCTGCAGTCCACTCTTAAGATCGTCGTAATCGGGTTCGAGATAGTGCACCTGCCGTGCGGTCTTTCCCGGGATCTCCCGGGATTCTGGTTTGCTCTGGATCTGTAGTCCCATGAAGGGTTCGAAAAAGTCGTCGGTGGCCCCCCCGCGCGTGACCAGAACGGGACATCCGCACGCGGTTGCTTCGAGGACGGGAAGATTGAATCCCTCTGCGCGATATGGGGATGCGTACAAGTCCGCTGCGCCGTATAGCATGCGCATTTGTTCCATGGAAAAGGTGCCCGGAAGCGTCACAATGTTCTGAATGGCCGCCTCGGTGAGCAAGCCCGGGTGCGTCTGGGAAAGAGTCTTGACCGTGTCGTCGATGGTTAATCCGTACAGGGTACGGTTGTCCTTCACAAAAAGCTTCAGGAACGGAAATTCTCGGTGCAATTCGGCAAAGGCGCGTAAGAGCAGGTCTCCCCCCTTGTTCCAAAACGCGCCGCCCACGTTGAGAATCATAAAGTTCCCGGGGCCCGCCCCAATTTGTTTTCGGACCGCTAGGCGCTCATGAGGTGCGAGGGGCTGAAAAATTGTCGAATCCACGCCGTGCGGAACGACTGCGACACGTCCCGGATTCATTCCTGCGCGGATGAGTTTGCTCTTGGACCAGGAAGAGGGTGTGACTACGCGGTACTGGCCTTCCGTGTAGGCGGACGCGGGCGGGGAACCAGCGGAAAAGTTTTGGGGATCGAGTTCAAACTCGGTTACCACGAAAGTGAAGATGCGCTTTGCGTTCCCGCGGAAGAGGCTGAGCGGGGCCTGAAGGGTGAGGATGGCGTCAAGTTCCTCGCCGGCATAAGACGGTATCGCGGCAATTCTGGCCGAGGTTTGCGGTGCGAATCCCGACCCGTTTCGAGCCGCAGACCACTGCGGAACCATATAGGGAACGTCTTCGTGAAAAAGCTGAAGATCATTACGTTCCAGCATTTCTAGCAGCTGAAATTGGTTCACCAGCGAGAACGAATGGTTGATGTCTCGCCATCCCCGAACGAGAAGCTTTTTTTGCGTCCGCGCGGCGGATGTTTTCACCGAGCGTGTTGGTGGGACACCCGGTGTAGCGGTGGAGTTACTGGGGCTGATTGCGGAGGTGGAACCCGATTGCACCAGAACCTGCGCAGGCTGGGATGCGGTCACAGTGCGGACGGCAATCTTATCAAAGAGCGCCTCAAGGTTTCGTGTAAAAAGGACCCCGGACACTGCCCGCGGTCCGGTCCATGCTTCGCGCAACCGCTGCTTGAGGTTTTGAATCCGCGCAGGATCAGCGGCGATGGAAATTGCCTCGCTTTCATACTGTTCG
>JBILWF010000646.1:0-2577 GCA_044370075.1 Chthoniobacteraceae bacterium
AATTCCAGAGACGACGGCCCCGGGTTCTGCACGGGTCTTCCGGTAAATGCGGGTGAGCGGAGCGGTGCTTGAAAAGAGGCACTCCTGCAGTCTCACCTGCGGGCCAGAGGATGCAACCGCGGAAAGCGGAGCTTCCTCCCGCGGAGGATTCAGGAGGGGGACTGGACCGAACCGTTGCCCGTATTGGGATAGTGAATTTTCAGGCATTCAAGGAAGGGCTTCCACGCCGAGTGCCTCAAAACGTTGCGGCGGCAAATCGCCCCGAGGGGCCTTCTCATTCCCGGCGAGTGCACCTCGCGCGCCACAAGCAAGCCTTGGGCCACTTCCTTTTGCACGGCACTGCGCGGAACCACCGACACGGCCTCCTCAACCTCCACGGCCTTCTTCACCGTTTCGATGTTGTCGAACTCCATGTGATGCTGCACCGAGACGTGGTTTTCGCGAAGGGTGCGGTCGACGACCTGCCGGGTGGGAAGGTCCAGTTCAAAGGAAATAAAACGCAGGCCCTCGAGGCTCTTCAAATTCACGGTCGGGTGGCTCGCCAGCGGGTGCTGCGGAGGACAGATCGCAACCAGTTCGTCCTCTCCAAAAATCTCCAGGTGCACGCCCTTGCGCTTGGCCGGGCAGGCCACCAGCCCGATGTCCACCTGTCCAGTGAGTACCGAGGCGTAAATCTGCGAACTTTGCAGGTACTCCACACTCACCCGCACCTCCGGATGTTGGGAACGGAAGAGTCGCAGAATAGGCGGCAGGTCGTGCAGTCCTATGCTGTAAATGGCTGCGATGCGGATTTCCCCCTCCAGAACATGCTTGGCCATGTGAAGCCGCTGGTCGATGGATTCATAAATCGCCAGAATCTCCCGGCAAATCTGCGCGAAGGCGTGTCCCTGGGGTGTTAGAAAAACGCCCCGGCGCCCGCCCCGCTCCAGCAGGCTCACATTGAGTCTCTTTTCCAGCGCGCTGATTTGCTGGGAAACGGCGCTCTGTGATATGGAATTTGCCTCGCCGGCCCGGGAAAAACTCCCGGTTTCGGCGAGGGAACAGAACACTCTGAGACTATCAATATACATCGAAAATTATTCATGCAGTGTGTGTATCTTTGCTGCATGCGTCAAGTTTCTTCGCTGACACAATGCCAACGCTCCCTTGTCGTTTTAATGAAATCATCGGTCGTATCCGGGCCGCGGAAGCCCGCGCTGGAAGGCCTCCCGGCAGTGCGCATTTGGTGGCCGTTTCCAAAGCGCATCCCCCTGAACTCTTGAGGGAAGCAGCAAGTCTGGGTGTCGAAGTTTTCGGGGAAAATCGTATACAAGAAGCCCGCGCCAAAGCCGCCCTTTTTCCAGCCCGCACCCGGTGGCATTTTTTAGGCCATCTTCAGCGAAACAAGCTCCGTCAGGCCCTGCCGCTTTTTGAAATGTTTCACGGAATCGATTCCGCGCAGATTGCCGGGGATCTGGACCGGGTCGCGGCCGAGACGGGGCATTTTCCCAAGGTGCTTCTGGAGGTGAATGTTGCGAAGGAGGCCAGCAAGTTTGGGTTTTCCGAGCAGCGCCTCGCCGAGGACTTGGAGCAGATTTTGGCCCTGCCCCGTCTGCAGGTGCTCGGGTTGATGACCATTCCCCCGTACAGCGACGAACCCGAACACTCCCGCCCGTATTTTCAAAAGCTTGCGGCCTTGAGGGATGCGTTGGAGGTGCGTTTTGCGGTGCGTTTGCCGGAGTTGTCCATGGGCATGAGCGGGGATTTTGAGGTCGCCGTCGAAGAGGGGGCCACGTGGGTGCGCATCGGAACGGCCCTTTTCGGGGCGCGCACGGGCAAGCAGTGGCGGGCGGAGGGGAGTGATTTTCTGGACGCCTGATCTTGGTTGGCGCATGCTCCGTGCTTTGCGACGCTTCTGGACACTCTGATGGCGACACGTTTGCAGTTGGTGAATTTGGCCGTGGTGGGGGACGAACTCGCTCTTGCTTGGAGCGACGGGCAGGAGGCGTTTTTTGGTTTGGAAGAGCTCCGCAGGCTGTGTCCCTGCGCGGTGTGCCAGGGGGAGGCGGACGTGTTGGGGCGCGTGGACCGGCCTCGCGTGGACTACTCCCCCGAGAGCTTCCGGCTCAAACGATGCGCGCCCGTGGGCGGTTACGCCGTGCAACCGCTCTGGGCGGACGGGCATGACAGCGGTCTCTACACGTTCCGCTACCTGCGCGCGCTGCGCGGGCTCGGGGAGACCGCCGGGGAGGCGGGAAGCGAATAGAGGGGTGCCATGAAATTGTCGACGCGCATCGGGATTGTATTCTGTACGCTGCTGGCCTGCTACAGTGCCTGGGAGGCCCAGAGACAGGATAAACGGGCAGCCCGCGACCCCCTCGCGAGTGATCTTTTCGGGGTGATTCAAACCCAGGTTCTTTCGCTGCGCCAACAGCGCTACCAGCAGGCCTATTTGCAGGTGTCCCGGACCTACCAAAACAGCCTGGGCATGGAGGGTTTTTTGGAGGCCGCCCGCCTCGAGGGACTGGCAATCCGGCAGGCTGCCCGGTGGGAGTTTGGCCCCCCGCAGGAAAAGGAATTCAACTGGGAGGTGCCCGT
>JBILWF010000490.1:0-3269 GCA_044370075.1 Chthoniobacteraceae bacterium
ACGCCGACGACGCCGCACTGTAGGCCGCTCCCTCTCCGGTGCACGGAGCGTTGTGGGGATGTCTCCGGGGGCAGATTCTCTTTCGGGGCTAGCTTCTCCCCGATGGTTTTTCCTAATCCCGTCCTACCGCCGCAGGATTCCCCTTGAATTGTCCCATGAAGGGCTCCGCAAGAAACCTTCCACGTTCCGTGGAGATTTCCATCAACCGGAAAGCACTCCGGGATTTCCACGTTCTCGAGCGCTTCGAGGCGGGGATCGAGCTCAAGGGAACTGAGGTCAAAAGCATCCGCCAGGGCCACGCCAACCTGCAGGGGGCTTTCGCACGAGTCGAAAGGGACCAAGTCTGGCTTTACGATCTGGAAATTAAACCCTACGAAAAAGCCAGCCACGTCCAGCATGAATCCAAGAGCCGGCGCCGCCTTCTGGTGCACCGGCGTGAAATCCAGCGCCTATTTGAACTCACCCATATCAAGGGCAACTCTCTTTTCGCCATCAGGCTTTATTGGAAGGGACACCGGGTGAAAGTCGAACTGGGCGTTGGCCCCGGGAAAAACAAGGCGGACCAGCGTGCTACGCTTAAAGAACGCGCGGTGAAACGCGAGGTGGAGCGAGAGGTTTCCCGGTTTAACAACCGCAACCGCCCCTGACGGGGGCGGTTGGCTCAAAAGGAAATGACTCCGGGGAGGGGCCGGCGCGGTGGTGTCTAACGTGGGGGGAAAATAGAAGTCCCCCTCCAGCTTTTTATGCGGTACGCTTCCCGATCTCGAATCATGAAGCCTCCCTACTCCCCCCTCGCTGTTATAATCGCGCTCAGCGCTCTCGGTCCCGCCCTGCAAGCCGAAGTCAAACTCTCCAAGGCCTTCGGATCCCACATGGTTTTGCAACGGGATATGCCCGTGCCAGTATGGGGTACCGCCGATGCGAACGAGGCGGTCACCGTTTCGTTTCAGGGGCAGACCCTTTCCACACGGGCAAATTCCGACGGCAAATGGCGCGTCACTCTCGCCCCCCTCAAGGTCGGAGGCCCGGAGAGCATGAAAGTCGGATCCCTCACGCTCGAGGACGTCCTCGTTGGGGAGGTGTGGGTCGGTTCCGGACAGTCCAATATGGACATGCCCTCCTTTTCTTACACAGCGAACGATCCCGCTCTGGCCAAACTCGTGGATCAAAGCTACCCCCACCTTCGGATGCTTCGGAAGGGCGCGAACGACCGCTGGGAGGAGTCCAATCCCACCACCAACGCCCAGTTTTCCGCGCAACTCTTCGCTTTCGGACAGGCGCTCCAGGCCAAGCTCAAAGTTCCCGTCGGACTCATGGTCGGCGCGGTGGGAGGAACCCCCTCCGGATTCTGGCTGACAAAGGACATGGTGCAAGCGGATCCCGCCTGTCTGGAGGAGATTAAGAAGGAATCCGCCACCTACGACTACGAGGGGCTGACTAAAAAATACGAGGAGGCCAAGGTCAAGTGGACGGCCGAGATGGAGCTGTGGAAAAAAGCCGCGGAAGATGCCAAAAAAGCGGAACAGAAACCGCCGAATGCGCCGCGTGCGCCCCAACCCGTGGGCAGGGCCGGGGAGGTGAACTCCGGGGCCATGGGCCAGTTGTTTGAGAACTACATCCGCCCCTACGTGGGATATGCCATCCGGGGCGTGCTTTGGGACCAGGGCGAGAGCAAAACTAACGTGGCCTGCCTGGGCCAGTACACGCTTATGGGTGCGCTTATCAAGGGGTGGCGCAAGGAGTGGGGACAGGACTTCGCCTTTCTCTACGTGCAAAAGCCCAGCGGCGGGGGCACGGCCTGGGATCCCACCGATCCTTTTTTCGCACAGGCGTCAAAATTTGCGCCGCAGCCCGCGGCCATCCCGCCCAACCCGCCGGCGGACTACTCCCATGAGTTGTTTCTGAAGATTCGCGAGTACCCCAACACCTACATGGTGACCAGTACCGACATCGGCCCGAGCATCCACCCGGTATTGAAGTCTTCCTACGGTCAGCGTGGAGCGCATGTTGCCTTGGGTGCCGTCTATGGGGCGAAGCATGAAATTTACGGTCCGCTTTATGCGAAGCACAAAGTCGAGGGCGGCAAGGTGCGGATCGAATATACGCACACAGGCAAGGGCCTGGAAGTAAGGCATAGTTCCACGTTGCAGGGGTTTCTCGTGGCGGGAGAAGACCGCGTTTTCCGCTGGGCCGAGGCGGCCGTCGATGGCCAGAACGTTCTGGTTTCCAGCCCGGAAGTACCCAAGCCCGTTGCCGTCCGCTACGCGTGGGGAACCAACTTTCCGTGGGCGAACCTCTTCAACAGAGACGGATTACCCGCCCAGCCTTTTCGCACTGACAGCTGGTAGAGTCATTCCTACCCCGGCACGGCACCCACGCCAGTGGGTGTCCGTCTGGTTCAAACCCGACTATGAATTCCAAAGAACTCCGACAACAAGCCGGGGCCTCCCTCCGGGCGGGTGCCGACCAACTCAAACAAACCCGCGTTATGGTCGGGTTCGATGGCTTTGTGGACACCATCCTTCATGTGGTCAAGAAGCGCCATTCTGCCACCCGCTTCGACCGGCTCGAGCGGATGGGAGAGTTTGGCGAGCGCATCCAAGAGGCTGCCGGTTTGAGTGCCAACATGGAGATGGTCACCCAGATGCAAAAACTCGGCGGTAACGGCCCCATCATGGCAAACGCCCTCCACACCGCAGGAACTGCAGTGACCTACATCGGCAACCTCGGATACCCCGCCCTGCACCCGGTCTTCACGGAGTTTTCCAAACAGGCCGAAGTGCATTCCATTGCGGAGCCCGGCTACACCGATGCGGTCGAGTTTGACGATGGCAAACTCATGTTTGGAAAACACGAAAGCCTCCGCAACGTCAACTGGAACAACCTAGCCAAACATATCTCGGAAAAGCAGTTGCTCGGAATTTTTTCCCGAAGTCACTTTATTGCGCTGGTCAACTGGACCATGCTCACCCAGATGCGCGGCATTTTTCAAAAAATCGCCTCGATCATTGCCCCCAAACTCAAGGGGCCCAAAAGGATCCTTTTTTTTGATCTGGCTGACCCTGCAAAACGCTCCAGCGAAGACATTGCCGGGGTCCTTCGGCAAATGTCCCGTTTTCAAAAACATTTTCGCGTGGTTCTCGGGCTCAATTTTCGGGAGAGCGTTCAGGTTGGCCAGGTTCTGGGGGTGCGCGTGCCCGAAGAGAACCACGAGAGCGTCCGGGGCCACGCGGTGAGGATCCGGGAACTGCTGCAAATCGACACGGTCG
>JBILWF010000491.1:0-3267 GCA_044370075.1 Chthoniobacteraceae bacterium
CCAAAAATTGGCCTCCGGCAGCCCTGATCTTTTGGGGGAAAAACTGGTGCTCAACATGGGCCCGTCCCATCCCGCCACACATGGGGTGCTCCGGTTGGTGCTCGAACTCGACGGGGAGGTCATCACCAAGGCGACTCCAGACATTGGTTACCTTCACCGCGGCGACGAAAAAATCGCGGAGAACATGACCTACAACCAGTTCGTGCCGTACACAGACCGGCTCGATTATCTGGCTCCGCTTGCCAACAACGTGGCTTACGCCATGGCGGTCGAAAAACTGATGGGCTGGGAGTTGCCCCCCCGGGGACAGGCCATCCGGGTGCTGTGCTGCGAACTGGCCCGGATCTCTTCCCATCTGCTCGGACTCGGCGCCTTCGCCATGGATACCGGGGCTATGACCGTGTTCTTGTACACCTTCACCGAACGGGAGAAAATTTACAACCTGTGCGAGATTATCTCAGGAGCGCGTTTTACCACGAGCTACACACGGATCGGGGGAATGACACGCGATTTGCCGGAGTCCTTTTTCCCCCAGCTGAGCCAATTTTTGGACGAGTTTTTGCCCGCCCTCGACGAGGTTGACAACCTCCTTTCCCGGAACCGCATCTTTGTGGATCGCACCAAGGACGTCGGAGTCATCACCCGCGAAGACGCAATTGGGTTTGGCTTGAGCGGGCCCAATTTACGCGGCTCGGGTGTTGACCATGATTTGCGGAAAAAGCACCCTTATCTGAAATACGAGAAATACGATTTTGATGTTCCCGTGGGAAGCGCCGGAGATTGCTACGACCGCTATCTCTGCCGCGTGGAGGAAATGCGCCAATCGGTGAAAATTCTGCGCCAGGTCAGCCAGAAAATGCCATCGGGACCCATCACGGTTTCCGACCCGAAAAACATTCCGCCGCCGAAAACATCGGTGATGACAAAGATGGAGGAGCTCATTCACCACTTTATTCTTCACACAGAAGGCATCAACGCGCCGCCCGGGGAAGTATACTTTGGAGCGGAGAATCCGAAAGGCGAACTGGGCTTCTACATCCAGTCCAAAGGCGGCGGAGTTCCACACCGGCTGAAGATCCGGGCTCCCTCATTCGTGAATTTGAGCGTGCTGCCCAAAATCCTGCCGGGTCATCTCATGAGTGACGTGGTTGCCATACTGGGCTCTCTGGATTTTGTGATGGGCGAATGCGACCGATGAACCCTTCCCAAGAGGAAAAGAACCTCCCTACTCACGTCATCCACCGCGGATTAACCGCCCTTGTTCCGTTTTTTTTTCTATCAACCAGCTGCAAGCCAAAAATTTCCGAGGCAAACATCGACGCCGTAAACCAGCGCTACGTTAAATCTGAACTTCAGGCACGCGGAGGCCTCTCCCCCAAAGAAGTCGAATCCATTCTGGGCCCTCCAGACCAAACCGAATCCACGATCATCGAACTTGAGACGCAAAAAAAACAGGTGCCCGTGACGCGGTTCATCTACCAACAAGAAGGCAAACAAATCGAACTTCACTTCATCGACAACAAGTTGATCGACAAAATTCAACCGTGGAAACCACCCACTCCACCCGACTCCAACCAGCCATGACTATTCCCACTTCTCTGCTGGCACAGATCGATGAGGCCATCTCCCATTACCCTGTTTCCAAACGCAGCGCCTCCCTTCCCCTGCTCCACCTTTGGCAGGAACATTTCGGCTACATTTCGGATGAAGCTGTTACGTGGATCGCGGCAAAGCTTGAGCTTCAACCCATCCACGTTCTCGAGCTGGTTACCTTTTACCCGATGTTCCGCCGTCACCCAGCGGGTTCGACGCACATCCGGGTTTGCAGAACACTGTCCTGCTCTATGGCAGGCAGTTACGAACTGCGCGATGAACTCGCGAAAACTGCGGGGATCGACCTTCAAAATTGGAAAGAGGAATTCTTCGGCCATGCCCACGGGGATCAAGGCGGTTCTCATTCCCCCTCCAAACTCACTGGCCATGCGGTACACAATGCGGGCCACGGAAACCCCATTGCAGTGAGCCCCGATGGCAAGTACTCGATAGAGTTCGTGGAATGTCTCGCCTCCTGCGGTTCAGCACCGGTGGCACTGGTGAACGATTTGTTCGTTGAAAACGTGCGTCTCCAAGACGCCGCGGCGCTCTGGAAAACAACCCAGTCTCAGGCGACGCGCAAGTTGGATCAAGCCCCCCACCCGCGCGAGCACCGCCTCATCTTCAAGAA
This sequence comes from Chthoniobacteraceae bacterium, assembly GCA_044370075.1. Classification (GTDB taxonomy): domain Bacteria; phylum Verrucomicrobiota; class Verrucomicrobiia; order Chthoniobacterales; family Chthoniobacteraceae; genus Chth-196. The sequence continues at coordinate 2,225 of JBILWF010000491.1, forward strand.
CATCGACAGGAAGGGATGGGAAAACGATCTTCCAGCCTACCTCAAGGCGGGCGGGTACGAAGACCTCAAAAATGCCCTCGCAATGAAACCCGAGGAGATTGTCGAGGAGGTCAAGAAAAGCGGCCTCCGCGGGCGCGGCGGGGCGGGTTTTCCATGCGGTATGAAGTGGAGCTTCATCAAGCGGGGCGGTCCGAAACCCACCTACCTGATCTGCAATGCGGATGAGTCCGAGCCGGGCACTTTCAAGGACCGTTATATCATCCATCAGGACCCGCACCAACTGATCGAGGGCATGATCATATCCTGCTTTGCCGTGGGTGCCAACCTAGCCTACCTCTACATCCGGGGCGAATTTCCCGAAGGCGCACAAATCCTCGAGAAAGCACTAGCGGAAGCCCGTTCGGCGGGTTTTCTTGGCAAAAATATCCTTGGATCCGGATTTGATTTGGACATTTACGTGCACCGCGGCGCCGGTGCCTACATTTGCGGGGAGGAAACCGGATTAATCGAATCGCTTGAGGGCAAACGTGCGTACCCCCGCATCAAACCGCCTTACTTCCCGGCGGTTCTCGGCCTTTATCAATGCCCCACCATTGTGAACAACGTGGAGACACTCTGCCATGTGAAGCACATCATTCAGATGGGTGGGGAGGGCTATGCAAAGATCGGACGCCCCAACAACACGGGCACACGCATTTTGTGCGTTTCGGGAGATGTTGTACGTCCCGGCTATTACGAAGTGGCTGTTGGATCGGTCACAATGGGTGAACTCATCCACGAAATTTGTGGCGGTCTAAAGCCGGGACGTTCCCTCAAAGCCGTCATTCCGGGTGGCAGTTCCGCCAAGGTCCTTCGCGCAGGAGAGAAATACAAAATTAAAGACAAGGAATTCACCCTCGAAGACCTGCCCATGGACTTCGATTCGCTGGCAGCGGCAGGCTCGATGGCTGGATCCGGCGGCGTTATCGTGATGGATGACTCCCGCAACATGGTGGAGATTCTCAATAACATTAACGAGTTCTACGCCCACGAATCCTGCGGTC
>JBILWF010000492.1:0-3266 GCA_044370075.1 Chthoniobacteraceae bacterium
AGCGTGTTGCTGGACGCCCTTCCGCCGAGCGAAAATCCGATGACACTGTGGATTGAAACGGCAACCGAGAGCATCAAGTTTGACAACGTGCTGGTCGGGGAAGTCTGGGTGAACTCCGGGCAGTCCAATGCCGGTTTTGTAATGAGCGCGACGCTCGGTTTCGAGGAGGAGCAACCCCGTGCCACGGACCCCGCCATCCGGTGCTTTTTTAATGTGAAAGCCGCAGATGTCCTCCCGCAGCGCAGCAACCTCGGGGAGTGGCGCGTGCTCTCGCCGGAAACCGTCGGACGCATGTCCGGGATGGGCTACTATTTTGCCAAATCCATCCGCCGCGAAAGACGCGTCCCCGTCGGAATCATCGAAGCCAACCACGGCGGATCGAGCATTTACTCCTGGACCACGGAGGAGGCGCTCGCCTCCGCGCCCGCCTTTGCTTCGCTGGCTGCGTCCCGAAGGCAGACCCGCATTGAGGCTCTTGAGAATCTCCCCGGTGTGCAGCAAGCCGTCCAAGCATGGGTGGTGGAGGCGCGAAAAAACGGGGGCCTGACCCGGCCGATGATGCCTTTTCCCATTGATGCGAGCCCGGTGCGGCCGTTTTACGGGGCATTTCGCCAGAATCTAATGGAGCGGCGCGGATGCATGTTTTTCCACACAATGATCCAGCCGATGATTGGCTTTGGCATGCGTGGAGTGTTGTGGAATCAGGGCGAGGCCGACGGTTCCCGGGCGGCGATCTACGACGATTTGATGGCCGCAATGGTCGAGGATTGGCGCCGGCAGTGGGGACGCCCGTTTCCGTTTTACTTTGTACAAATGCCCGCCCGGTCCGGTGACCCCGGACTGCTGGCGATGTGGCAGGCGCAGACCCGGGCACTCACAAAGATCACCGGCAGCGGCATGATCGTCTGCAACGATATTTCCGAACCGGGAACGCGTTACGAGGTGCATCCGCGGGACAAACGCACCGTGGGCGAACGCCTCGCGCGTTTGGCTCTCGCGCGCACCTACGGCCTCGGTGGAATCATGGACTCCAGCCCGATGCTGGAGTCGGTGGCACGCCGCGGTTCGGGCGTGGAGGTGACTTTTTCCTCCGCGGGCAGCGGTCTCCGAACACGCGACAACCAGCCTTCCGATTCATGGGAAATCGCCGGTCCGGATGGAAAGTTCGTCCCGGCCCGGGCTGACATTTCCGGCGCGACGGTCACCGTGGCGTCCGAAGGGGTGGCGGCTCCTGTGACGGTCCGGTTGGGATGGCGGTGCGATTCCAACTGCAATCTGACCAACAGCGCCGGTCTTCCGGCGCTTCCGTTTAGCGCGCCAGTTCCAGAGTAGCTTGGTGGTTCCATCACGGCGCCGGAATTGCCTTCGCGGCGAAATTCTCAAGCGCGCGGAACGCAGGACCCGCCGGCATCCACGTTTCCGCGGGGCAAATCGTCGGAGGACTGTGGGGTTCCGCCGCCGTTCAGCGGCCCGGTACAGGTTGGCGGGGATGTATGGCAGCCTGGATGGCTGGACGCGATTGCAGGGACGGATGTGTAATTTCCGCCGGAATTGGCGGGGTGAGCACCGAGAAATTCGGCTGCTGGGTTTTGTAGTAGCGGCGTCCGGGGGAACCCGGTGCCGGAGGTTCCGGGGAATCCCGCGCCCCGCAATTCCGCGCCCCGGGCACGAGGCGGTTGCGACTCCGCGGCGGCCAGCGTTCCGGTTCGAGCATCCTAAATGGGCGGCTTGATGGCTGGATGAGCATCCGGTTGCTGGAGCGGAGGCGGTTCCGAGCGCGTCTATTTCCCGTGGGTGTGCGCGTTCCGAGAGAGACCGGGAGCCGGGCACAGCGCTGGGGAAGAGCGCACGCAGAGAGCCATTCCATATGACACACATTGTATTGCGTTATAGAAATGCAGATGTGCCGGAGGGATTTGCGGTTTTGTGAATAACCTGGCAGCAACTTTTTGCCGTTCCCGCCCGCCGGTCGCAGGCCAATCCGCCGCCGCTCTCCACCCGCGCAAATCCGGGGCCAACTCCGGACAAAAAGCGTTCACTCAATGCGGCGTCCACGCATGCCTGCACAACCGGAGCCTCCACGGAAGCAGCTCCAAGTTCGCCAAGCACACAAAATAGCCGCCACCTTTTTTTTCTTTCCGTGCGCGTCATTCCAACGGCCGTGCCTTTGATTCCCGCCGAATTCCCGCGACTGCGTCCCGCGAAACCCTTGTCTCGGTGTGGCGGCTTTGGCCACACAAGGCCTTCCCAGCTCGAAATCGGTTTCTCCCATCCCGCATGAAATTTGCTCCCGGAACCCCCCTCGGGAATTCGCTTTTTCGTGTCGCGCACCCGGCGGTCCCGCGACATCAATTGTCTTTCCCTCGAATGGCCCCTCGCCTCAGAGAGTTGGATCCTCGGGACCTTCCATGTGGCACGTTACATCCCGGGCTTTCCTTCAGCGGTTGCGACCCGTTATGCTCTGCGCGTTATGGCCACCGTTGCTCTCGATACCCGCCAGAAGGCGCTCCAAGTTAACCTCGATCCCACCTGGTACGGCGCCTTTGCTGAGATCGGAGCCGGCCAGGAGGTTGTCCGCTGGTTTTTCCGCGTCGGGGCCGCTGCGGGAACCGTGGCAAAAAGCATGTCGGCGTACGACATGACCGTCTCGGATGCGGTTTACGGAGTCTCCAAACGCTACGTCTCCCGGGAGCGTCTTGAGGCAATGCTTGAGCACGAATCATCCCTGCTCGTCGAGCGACTCAACTCGGTGCGCGGCGAGCGGACATGCTTTTTCGCCTTTGCGGACACGGTGGCCACCCGTTCCTTTAAGGGCGGTAATGAATGCCACGGCTGGATGGGCATAACCTTCCAGCACACGCCCCGCGCCAAGCCCAGCCGGATCATTCTTCACGTCCGGATGCTGGACGGGGACGCCGCATTGCAGCAAGAGGCCCTCGGTATCGTGGGCGTCAACCTCGTGTACGGGGCCGCTTACTTGCACAAGGATCCGGAGGCGCTCCTGCAGTCCCTCCTCGATGCCCTCAGCGTCGGCCGCATTGAGATCGACATGATTGAGTTCAGCGGCGAGGTCTTCTCCGCGGTGGAAAACCGCCTCATGAGTCTGCGCCTGGTGCAGTTGGGACTCTCGCCCGCGGCCATGTTCAGCGCCGAAGGTAAGGTTCTGCAGCCCTCAGAGGTTTTTTACAAAAAAGCCATCCTCGTTGAACCGGGCTCGTTTCACCCCGTCACCAAAACGCACACGGACATCTTGAGCTGCGCGGAAC
>JBILWF010000030.1:0-10307 GCA_044370075.1 Chthoniobacteraceae bacterium
GCCGCTCTTTTGGATGGGCACACAGTGACGGAGGCGTCCCTGCCGCGGCGTGGCGAATTGGCCTTGGTGCAGGGCACGCCCTTTATGTTCCCCGTCCGGGATCGAAAGGGAAACGACCACGTGGATCTTGGCGCGAGCTGGATGCAGCTTTGCAACTACGAGGGAAACACCGATCCGCACACGGGTCCTGTGGGGGGGAGATGGGCGGGAGCCCTTGTTGAAAACCCTACGCGCATCCAATTTCGTGTCCCAAAGGGTCGGTACCGTGCGCTGCACCTGATTACGGCATGCGAGAGTGCGCCGGACAAAACGCCGGTTGTGAGTGTTCAGTTTTACCGGCCCATGGCCGGCGCGCCCGAGAATTTTTCCGCACGCGTCCCGCAGTTTACTGCAAAATCGAGCGGGGCTTTTCCTTTGCCCGTTAAGCTTCATTCGGGCACGGAAGGCAATCTGTGGATGGTCACGGTTCCGATCGATTGCGGAGCGCTGGCTGCGTTCGACGATTTGGAATGGTGCGAGATGGAAGTGACCAAGGAGGTGCAGTTGTACCGCGCCTATCCGGACCCCACGTTTTATAGTGCGCATGCGGCCGGGCTTGCGAGCGGAACGCACATTTACGCGATGACGCTCGAGCGCCCCCCGGTTGTCGTTGATCTGCAGCCTGATGCGACCGGACACCTCTGGACGGCTCCGCAGACGCCTGCGTACACGGCAAAGCTGCGTAACCTCACCGGCAAGCCGCGCCCGGTGACTTTGGAACTCACCACAACGAGCTACGACGGCGCGAGCCGCAGCGTTCAGGAGTTTAAGGTGCAGCTTCCCGCCGCCGGGACTGTTGCGCGATTGAGCCCGAAATTGAACCGCTTCGGCTATCATGACATTGCACTCACCGTCCGGGACGGTGAATACACGTTTGTTGAACGGCGCAGTCTTGGACTGCTCCAAAAGGACACCCGTGAGCGCGGCGACTGGGAGCCGGGCAGGGGCGCCAGCTACGGATTCTGGAACTGGGCGGGCGGGCACAACACCCCTCCGCAGGCCGTCCAGATCGAGCTTATGAGCCGTCTGGGTGCGGAATGGGTCAACGGAACCATCCATGGACCGGATGAGGAAGGGCGCGCCGCCGCCGAAAAATTCAAGGTGCGTTCTCTGGTTCAGGGCGGACACAGCCACTTTTATTCGGCCCAAGTGCGCGACCGTTTGGACGATCCGCCGAAGGCCCGCGAATGGCTGATGGAACAGTTTAGAAAGACCGACACAAAACCGTCTGCGATTGAGGCGCCGGACAATTTCTCGCTGCTCGCGGAGCCCAGTCTCGGGCAGATCACGACGGGTATTCCCCCGGATTATTACGGCAAGGAATACGCATTCACGCCAGCCGAGGAGGAGCGTTTTCAATCCGCCTTGAAGATCTTCAAATTTGTTGCTCCGCTCGCCAAACAATTCTGGCCCGGGGTCAAATGCCAGTTTCCGTACGGAGACCCGGTGTATCCGGTCTATTTCATGCGGCGCAGCAAGGAGGTGCGCGAACTCATGGATGGTGTGAACGTAGACATCCCGGTATTTGACCGTCCTGCGGAGGGCCAAATGCATCAGGTCTCCATACACCGCTGCTATGTCCTGCAGGAGGAGTTGAAAAAAGCGGGGATCAAAAATCCGAATCTGGTGATGGTGGAGGGGCCGTGCCTGCCCTCGCGCCCCGGTGCGCTGACGCTCGGGGAGCAGGCGGAAAACTGGGTGCGTCTCTCGTTCATTCTGCAGGCCTACGGCATCGACCGCCAGATCGGTGGCTGGGGAATCGAGTGCGCGAACTATTGGGGCGAACAGCATTACGGCGGCGGCGTGGTCAACCGCTTGCCGCATATCACTCCCAAGCCGGCCGCCTGCGCGCTGGCCACCATGACCCGCCGCACTAACCGAAAAAACCTTGTCCGCTGGCTGCCCACAGGAAGCCTCTCCACGTATGCCCTGCAATTCGAACATTACCGGACCGGCGATCTGACCCACTGTTTTTGGACGCTGCACGGAACACGTCCGATGCACATCCAAGTTCCCCGGGGCGCTAAACTCACCCTCGTGGACTCGATGGACAACGAAACCCCGCTCGTTGAAAAGGACGGCGTGGTGACCTTCACCATTTCACCCGCGCCATGTTATGTGGAGGGTCTGCAGACGATCCCGGCACTCACCCTCGGTGAGCCCGATCACTCTGACGCGCGTCCGTCGGAATTCCGCGCGAAATTGGGAAATCTTGGGGACGGACATTGGAAGATCTCCTCCGGAGAGGATCCCACATACGCGAACAACAGCCCGCTGCAGGTTGAGCGTTTTCCGGCCGCCATGACGGTACGCAGCACGGAGGCTCCGGAATCCCAGGGCGGAAGGGCTCTTCGCATACATCTTGAGAAGCCGGCGAAGGAGCAGAAGCTGATGCCCTACTACAGCACGTTGGTGCCCGCAAAGCCGGTGCAAATTCCCGGGAAGGCGAGCCATATCGGGTTGTGGGTGCATGGCGCAAGCGATTGGGGACGCGTTGTGTACAGCCTGCGGGACGCCAGGGGTGAGCGGTGGATCAGCGTGGGCAGTTTCAGCGATTGGAACTGCGACGACCCGCGCAGCTTGAGTTATTTCAACTTTGATGGGTGGCGCTATCTGCGCTTTGAAATGCCCGCGCACAGTCCTTACGACCGATATCGCGAGCTGGGAACCACCTGGTGGGGGCACTTTGGAAAAGGCAATGGGGAGGTGGACCTGCCGCTCACCGTGGAGAAGATCTTTGTGGAGAGGCGCACGCACGCCATGTACGTCAACGATCCCCAACCCGCCTCTTCGGAAGACGTGCTCTTGGGTGATCTAATCGCCGAATACGCGCGCCCCGCCGATCAAACGCCGGAAGCCATCCGTCTGGACCGGATCCGCATGCCTGTGCCCGCCGACCTTCCGGACCTTGGCAATCCGATCGCTGAAATGACTGCGAAAGGGAGCGGGGCGCCGGTCAAAATCGAGCGCATTTCCGAACCCGTGCAGGACGCTGATGGCACCCGGTGTTTTGTCCATTTTGAGCCGGTGAAAGGGGCGGGCGCGTACGAGGTATGGGCCAGCCCGTACGCCGACGGACGGGGCGCTTTGCAGGTCGGCAAAGGCTGGAAGGAGCCTGGCCAACTCATTACCGGACTGCGCGCCGAGACCGATTTTTATCTTTTCGCTGCGTACACCGATGGGGAGGGCAAAACATCGCTTCCTTCGGCGGGCTACAAGATCCGGTTGAAGGATGTATTCGGCATGAAGTAGCCGCGCCGTACCGCGGTTTCGTGGAGAGTGGATCCGGCAAGCCCAGCAAATCAGCGGGCCCACTCGGCGAGCGGTTTGCCTTCCGCGTTGAAAACGCGTACGCAGCCTGCCGCATCGCCGACGAGTTGGATTTTGCCGTCGCGGCTGAGGGCGCCCGCTGTGATGAATTTGGGCAGGCCTTCGCTCTTGGATCGAATTTCCGTGCCGGCGTCTCGGAGGATCCGCATCACCGGGGTGGCGCTGGCGGCAAACACCTCGTCACCCCGCCCGAGGTAACGCGCAAAACCAACCTCCTTGGAGAAGGAGGACACGGTTGCCACTACGTCGGAGCGCTGGATATCCCATGTCTTGAGGGTGTTGTCGGAGGAGGTGCTCACCACCCGGCGCATGTCGTTGCGCAGGCTCACGGACAGCACGTGGCCGGCGTGCGCTTCAAGGTTGCGAAACAGTCGCCCGGACTCAGTTTCCCACAGACGCACTGCGCGGTCCGCCGAACCGCTGGCCAGCAGCCTGCCGTCCCGCGAAAAGTCCAAAGCAAGCACGGCGTCCTTGTGGGCCTTCGGGATCTCCCGTACGAGGGTGCCGCCGGAAGTTTCCCAGATCTTGAGTTCGCCGGAGCGGGACGGTTCGCCCGCGCCGGTGGCAAGCCGCGTGCCGTCGGGGGAGAAAGCCAGCGCATTCACGCGATGGGTCAGTGGAGAATCAGCCCGCGAAGCGTCTCCGATTCGGAGCCCGACCTCCCAGCGCATGTTGTGTGGTGTTTCGGGAAGTGGCTCGCCCGTGGCTGCGCGCCAAGCGCGGAGGCTGTGGTCCTCATGTCGTGTCCAGAGCACGATTCCCCCGGCATCAAACGCCAAGCCCTCGGTACGAGGCAGCGGGGTCTGATCCTTGGCATGAAGAAGCGCCGCGCGGGCGGATTCAGCCAGGGCGAGCGTCTCCCGGGCTTTTTCGAGTGCGGCTGTCTGCATTTGGTTTTCAGCCCTCGTAAGGGAGAGCACCTCCGCAAAGTTTTTTGCATTTCGATCCAGCGTGATCGCGCCGGAGACGGCGCTGGCCGCCTCGCTCTGCGCCTTCACTGCCTCGGTGTACAGCTTTTGCCGCGCATCGCGTTTTTCCTTTGCCGTTTTGTGCGCTGCCTCGGCGGCTGCCAGCGCCGCGGCAGGGGAGTCGGCCTTTGCTTTTTCGGCATCGGCGAGCGTCTTCGCAGCAGCCGTCAACACGTCCTCGGCCTCGTCGCGCTCGCGCTGGAGTGCATCACGCTTTTGGGTGCAATCGGCGAGGGTTTTCTCCTGCTCTGGACGTTTGGGCAGCAGCGTGGAACGCTCCTTTTCCACGGCATCCAAATCTTTGGAAAGCTTGGCAATGCGTTCCCCGAGCGTTTTGACCTCGGATTCCAAAAAGGAGACTTCGAATCGGGCCCCGCTCAGTTCGAGGTCGGCCTCTGCAATTTTCTCGTTTGCACGCAGGTCGCCGCCGAGTCGGGCCACATCCTTTCCCGAGGCGATTTCGCGCAGGAGCACGCTGGAATCGGATACTTCGGCGATTCGACCACTTTCTGTGGACATGGCTTTGTCGGGATGAAATGCGAGGTCGGGGGTTCCGGGGTGGAGAGCGGGGCGCCAAACCTTGACTTCGCCGCGGCTTGCGGAGGCGAGCTTTGTGCCGTCCGGGCTGAAGGCGAGGGCGCTCACGATGTCGGGATGGGCCACAAACTCGAAGCTGGGGCGCATCAACAGCAGGTCATATACGGTGACGGTGCTGCCGCGGGCGGCGGCTGCCAGACGGCCTTCGGGGCTCACCGCGAGGGCGCTCACCGCGGCGACGGGAGGCATGGCTTTCCATGCCACGGGGTGTTTGGGGCGGGGTGCGCCGGGTGCACCGTTTTGGACCCAGACCCGCAGGGTTTCAATCTGGGACTCCGTCAGGCGGGGGGCTCTGGCCTTGTTGGCATCCGGAGGCATGAACGGCTTTTCCCTGCGTGCCGCAGTCCGGAGGAGCAGGCTTGCGTCGGGGTTGCCCGGCTTAATCGCAGGACCGGAGTCGCCGCCCTCGAGCATGGCGGCCGGGGATTCGAGGACCAGGCCGCCTTCGGAGCGGGTGGCGTTGTGGCACGGCAGGCAGCTTTGCTCGAGCAAAGGCAGGATATCGGTGGCGAACGTGGGAGATTGCTCCACGCAGCGTCCGGCGAGAGCCGTTCCCATCCAGAGGAGACAGGCCAGAACGCGCGGGTGTGAAAGACGGGGCGTGTTCATGCGGGCTTAGTGAAGCGTGAGGGTGAGCGCATTGGAGATGAGGCTTACCGTCACGTCGGTTGGGGAGCCTCTGATTTCACGCTTGGTTTTTTCGTCGCCCCGGAACCAGAGCGTGTAGGTTCCCGGCGAAAGTTTGAGGGGGGCCAGATCGATTTCGTACTCGGTTTTTTCTGCCTGTGGGGGAATTTCGGCGTCCTTGAGTTTGGCTTTCTCCAGTCCGGGCAATCCCGCGAGTTTAAGTTTTAGCGCGCCGGGGGCGGGGGCCGATCGTTCGGCCCGCAGACCGATTTTAATTTTTCCATCCGTTTTGGATTCGATGTGGTGTTCGGTGGTTCTTAGGATGCTCGGGAGCGGGGGTTCATCCACAACGGCAAGAGCGAGTTCGGCCGCCGGTCGGTTGCGCGCGGAGTCAACAAAGGAATTTGCCGTGCTTTCCCAAACCGGCGTGAAAGGCTGCGCCGTGCGGAGGCGCTCGGTTCCCGCGATGGAGGCGCGCCCCATGACGCGGACTGCTCCTGTCCACGGGGGCGCGTCCGCAGTCGCGTGCAGCAGCAGTATGCCCTCCGACTGTCCGGGAGCCACCACGCAGGGTTCCGCGCTGACGCCCGCTGGCAGGCCCTCGGCTGCGAGATGGATGGTGCCGGAGAATCCATCACGTCGCACGGCCATCACCCGCAGGGCGAGTGTCTGTCCCCGCCGCAGATTTGCGGCACGCACTGCGACCGTGGGGCCGTTAAAGGCCGCGTAGGGTTTGTTGGGCACGGGCGGAAGCACGGCGCATATCAGGGCAAAGTCTGGGTCGGCCTTGCGGATGCTCAGTGCGTAGGAGCGGGGCTCCGCGCCCTCGAGCGTATTGTTGAGGTCGCGCACGACGGCGCGGTGCGGGCCGTCTTTTTTCGGAGTAAATTTCCCAATCGGATCAAAATGCAATCCGTCAAAATCGGGGTCCCCAGCGAACCACGGGGCGTCGGGAATTTCGGTGGCGTCGGCAGGGGTTTCTCCACCGTCCGTTTTTTTCTCCACACGCTCGAGTACCACCCGCGGGTGTGTGGGAAGGCCGAGTCGGTTGGAGACACATTCCACCCACCAGGTTTCGTCCTTCTTCGCTTCGAAAACGAACGCGTCGACGTCGCGGGCGGGAGCAAAAACTCCCCGGATTTCCGCGGGAAGCTCTATTTTTTGCGCGGTTGCGGGCGGGTTGGGTTCGGCTTCGGTTCGGAATTTTTCCGCGAGGGGCCAAAGCAGCAGCGGGGTGTTCCGGGTCGGTGCGGGAGTGTCTGCTGCGGTGACCACGTGCAGGCGGTATCCATACTCCGGTCCGCCGTTGCTCAGAAAGTCGCGCACGGCGAGGAAAAGAGGGGTGTCATCAGCAGCCTTCCAGCGCAGGGGGTGACGGCGGCTGCGGGCTATCTCGCGTCCCGCGTGGTTGTGGAGCACCAGGAGGGGATCCATGCGTGAGTCCAAGGCGGTTGCATGGCAGTCAAACACCCATTCGCTTCCAGCGGGGGGCGTGATTTTCAACCATTGGACCTGCGCGGCTGCGGCGGTGCCGTGGATCACGCAGGGCGGAGTAATTTCCTGGCTTTCCTCGCGGGAGAGGGCCTTTGGGGAGGCGTTCACTTCGGGGAGTTTGGTGACCTCAAAACGGCGGGGATTGGAAATGCCGAAGCGGCCGATGATTCGCACGTCGTGGAGGGCCGGAGGGGAATCGGCCGGGATGGTGACGGTGAATTCTTTGGGGTTTTTGGGATCGGGCTCGGCGTGGATGCCCGGGTGGGAGAAACGGAGGGAGGCGTCCTCGGTGTCGGAGCCGGTGATTTGGACTCTGACGCTCTCCCCGGCCCGCCCGCCCGCGGGGGAGACAACGGTGAGCCGGGGTTCGGGCAGCGGGATTTGCGCACGGGCAGCGGGTTGCATGCAGGCGCAGAACAGGAGGAGCGCAGACCGGTGGATTCGGAGTGCGGTGGTTTTCCGGGGCGGATTCACGGGCGGAAAAAAGAGCGGGCCGGTGGCGGTGCGTGTCGGGGCGGTCAGTGGTTGAGCAGGAATTCCCCGCTGGTGATCAGCGCCCAAAAGATGTCCTCCCATGCGAGTTTGATTTTTTCACCGGGCTCGACAGGGCTTGCGGCGGCTTTTTCTAGATGCGCTGCGGCCACGGCGGTTTCTTTTTCGGAGGGTTTCCGGCAGAAGGCGCGCAGGTAGGCTTCCTCGAGTTTTTCCGCGGTGCTGCGGGAGGCGTCGGCGGCGAGACGGCGTGCGAGGCTTTTGTTGTTGGCGAGTTTTCTTTGGATCTGCTCGGAGGTTGCCAGGAGCAAACTCTGGCCAAGGCTTGCGTGGGTTTGGCGCTCGCAGGTGCATGCGGTGCTTGCGTCCGGGCGTCCGAATTCGCGAAGGATGCCGCCGTTGTAGGAGTTGTCGGGCAGTTGGATGGCGCGTGTTGAGGCGGGTTGATTGGCCCAGGAATCGGGAATTTCCGTCAGCGCGCTGATGGCATCGAGAAGGTGTTCGGCCGGCAGGCGGCGTGCGTAGAAGCGTGAGAAGTACTGGCTGTCGGCGCCGTTGTGGGCGTTGGGAGCGGCATCGAGTTGAAAGGTGCTGGAGTTAGCCATGAGCCGCAGCAGGTGTTTGAGGTCGAATTTGCTGCGGATGAATTCGGCGGCGAGTTGGTCGAGCAGTTCGGGGTGGGACGGGGGATTGGTTTCGCGGATATCGTCCTCGGGGTCGACGAGGCCGCGGTTGAAGAGGATTTTCCAGTATCTGTTGACGAGTGCGCGCGCGAAGAACGGGTTGGAGGGATCTGCCATCCAGGAGGCGAGGGCCTCGCGCGCATCGTCGTCGGGTCCGAGCGCGGGAGGCGTGTATCCCAGGGCGGAGGGGGGCAGTTTTTCGTTTGTTTTTTTGTGCGTGGCCTCGGGCACGGCGCGCTTGAGTGACACCACAAACTCCGCCATGAGCGAGGGATCTACAGTGCGGTTGATTTGGGAAAAGAATGCACCGAGGGCGTGGTAGTCGCGCTGGCTCCACTGTTCGAAGGGGTGGTGGTGACATTGGGCGCACTGGATGCGAACGCCCAGAAACAGCTGCGCGGTGTCTTCGGTTTGGGCGGTTTGTGTGTTGAGTTGGCGGTACCAGGTCACCGGGGGTGAATCGATGGCGCGGCCCGTAGCGGTGAGCAATTCACGCACGAGGCGGTCGTAGGGTTTGTTGTGCAGGAGACTCTCGCGCAGCCAGCCGTGAAAGGCGAAGTTGCTGTGCATGTGCGAGATGTCGCGGGTGTTGGGGAGGTCTCCGCGCCGGTTGCGCAGCAGGCTGCTCCAGTAGTTGGCGAACGTGTCGGCGTAGTCACCGCTTTCCAAAAGAGAGTCAATCCAGCGGGCGCGTTTGTCCGGGGTGGAGTCGGCCAGAAACGCGCGGGATTCAGCGCCCGTGGGCAGGCGTCCGGACAGTACGAGGGTGGTGCGCCGCAGAAAGGTGGAGTCATCGCACAACGCGGAGGGCGGCATGCCGACCTCGCGCAGTCTGGCGAATATTGCCGTGTCGATGAAGTTGCGCTCGGACGGCAGTGTGTCCACCGGCGCTCCCAGCGGCAGCGTTGCACGAAAGACGCACACCTTGTCCTGATACCGGGCCATCACGGCAACCGAACCGGGCAGCGAGCCCATGGTGACCGTTCCGGCGTGTTCGTCGACCAGGGCCATGCCTTTGGCGGGAGACTCCAGCGAGGCGAGGTGGGTAACGTCGCGTGTCTGCCCGTCGGAGAAGAGGGCGTGCACCGTGAGCTGGACTGTTTCGCCCGCCTTGAGCAGACGGGCGTCGGGCGTCACGCGGATGCTCTGCAGGCGCGGCCGCACGCGGTCATCCAAATCCTCGGGCATGCCCTGGGCAATCCAGCGTTTGAGCGTTTCGTAAGCGGGTGTGCCCGGCTCCAGCCTGCGGCCGCCGCCGTGCGGGGTGGTGCCCGCACCCTTTGTCAGCAGCAGGCTTTCCTCCGGCGCCGAGGGAGACAACCGGCGGCCCCGTTGTTCGAGCACGAGATGCTCGTAATCCTCCGCGGGTTCAAATCCAAACAAGGAAAGTTTGAAACCGTTTTGTCCCGTGGCTTTGCCATGGCAGATGCCGCCGTTACAACCCTGTTTAGTGAGAATGGGAACCACCTCATTGACAAAGCTCACCGGGGTTTGGGGCTGTTCGGCTCCGTGTCCCGGAAAAGCAAAAAGCAGGCAGAAGGCGGCAGCCGCCAGCACCCAAGCGGGCGGGCAATGAGGGGCCACGGCCGCGCGAGGCGATGCGGATATGCTGAAAAGCGGTTTCATAACAGGAGTGGTTGGCCGCGGGGCCTCGGTCACGCGGTTTGATCTGCGGGCCTTTCCTCGGCGTCTTGTAATGGGTGCGGCGGTTCCCTTCCCGTTGTCAGGGGGTGGCCGCGGGCGCGCGTTTACGAAGGACGGCTTGGGAGCAGCTCATCGATGGCGTCGCCAAACGGCAGGATGGGCATGGGCCTTCCCTGATGGTCGAGGAAGGAGCGGGTGTGGTCGATTCCGAGGTGCTGGTAGACCGTGGCCCACAAGTCGTTCGGGGTGAGGGGGCGTTCCACGGGATATTCGCCCCGGCTGTTGGTGGCCCCAATGATCTGGCCGGTGCGCATTCCGCCTCCGGATACGATGAGTGACATCGATTTCGGCCAGTGGTCGCGTCCGGGTTGCGAGATTTTGCTGGAGGTACCCACGGCCGTGCTGATTTTCGGGGTGCGCCCGAATTCGCCGG
>JBILWF010000494.1:0-3251 GCA_044370075.1 Chthoniobacteraceae bacterium
TCCCGTCCGTTGCTCTCGGCCGCAGGAACAGGCTCGGCGATAGGCGCGCGGGGGCGGGGGATCTCCATCCACTGTTCTTCCTTGGAAAGACGCGTTTCGATGTCGCGAATACCCTGAAAGTATTCGTCGAGCTTGGCGCTGTCGTTTTTGGCGAGGTTGCGTTGGAGGGACTTTGCGTTGTCGAGCACGGCGTCGAGCACGCTGCGCTTGTGCGCGAGCTGAAACTTCTGCTGGGCGAGGGGCGTGGTGTCCTTTGCAAAGAGGCGGTGAAACGCGGCGACCGCTCCGTTTTGGCCGCCCACGGGTTTGCCGCTCACATCCCAAGCGAGCGAAAGGCCCGGGCCGTGCCCGCTCATGTCGGATTTTTCGCTGTGGTTGAATTGAAGCGAGGCAAACCGGGTGTGCAGGCCGAGTTGCGCGGCGGCGACTTGGTCGGCGCTTATGCTGTTGTGAAAACTTTGTCCCGGCTGCGCATAGCGGTTGGCTCCGGTGAGCCACATGGTGCTGCCCCAGTGGCCTTCATTGCTGTATTTGTTCCAGAGACCTTGGACGACCGTGAAGTCCTTTTTATGCCGCTCCAGCGGCCTGAGACCGACCGAGAGTTCGTAATCTGATCCGGGTTTTGTGGCGTCGGGATACCAGGTGGACTCGGTGATGCCCCAGCCGAATCCCAGAAAGATGAGGCGCTTCGGCGGTACGTCAGGACTCGCGGCGGACGCAAACCGGCGGAATCCCAGGGATTCCAGGGCGGGAAGGGCGATCAGTGCAGTGGAGGATTGGAGGAAGTGGCGGCGTGTTTTCATGGGGTGGAACGATCGAATGGTGTGAATGGGGAAGGGGAGCTTCGCCGCCCTGTCCGTTTGCGGGGACCGGGTGTGTGAACGGCCGGTTATTTTGTGTGAAACTCCCGGCTCGCCACCAGCGCATGAATAAAGCTGCGCAGGCCAAGTTTGTCCTTTTTCGCCCTAGTCAGCATCTCCGAAATGAGCGGCTCGTCACGGAAGCCCGCGGGTCTGCCGAGTGCATATTCCAGAAGTGTCTGGCTGAAGCCGCGCGCGAATGCATCGGACTTTGCCGCGATAAGATCGCGCAGCTCGAAATAGTTCTCGAAGGCAGGTCCTTTGTGCAACGCCGCGCCGGCCTCGATGGTCCAGGTCTTCTTCGCGTTGGGCACCGGTTTCCCTTTTTCGTCCATGACCTGATAACTGTCCTCGGTGCGCCACTGGCCGACGGCATCGAAGTTTTCCAGCCCGAAGCCGATGGGATCGATCTTCCGGTGGCAGCTCGCACACTGCGCGGACTCCTGGTGCTGTTGCAGGCGTTCGCGGGTGGTGAGCACCTTGCCCGCGAGGCGGGCCAGCTGGGGTATATTTGCGGGTGCGGGGGGCGGCGGATCGTGCAGGAGTTTGCGCAGCACCCACGCGCCCCGCTCCACGGGGCTGGTGCGTTCGCCGTTCCCGCCCATAAAGTGGACGGCCGCCATGCCCAGCAGGCCGCCGCGCGGCGAGCCGGGGGGCAGGTTTACTTTTTGGAACACATCGCCTTCCGCGCCCGGGATGCCGTAGAAGTCCGCGAGCAGTTTGTTGACGATGACGTAGTCGGACTTCAACAGGTCGCTCAACGGCGCGTTGTACCTGAGCAGGTGGGCAAATGTTGCGAAGGCTTCATTGCGCACATTCTGTTTGGTGCTCTCGTCGAAGCGCGGGTACAGCGAGCGGTTTACCTGAAAGAAATCAATGCGCTCCAGTCCCAGCCACTGGTGTACAAAGTCATGGACGAGATTCTGCGCCCGCCCGTCGTCAAGCAGACGCGTGGTCTGCGCCGCGAGGACGTCGGGTTTGAGCAATTCGCCACTCCGTCCCAGCGCGAGAAGCGCCGCATCCGGTGGACCGCTCCATAGAAAATACGAAAGCCGGTTTGCCAGCTCGGTGCCGGTCAGTGGGTGGCGCTTTCCCCCGGGAGCCGGCTCTGCGAGATAGAGAAACATGGGCGAGGCCAGCACGACCGAGAGTGTTTGTTTCAACGCAGCGCCATGCTTTGTTCCCTCCGCACGCTGCGCCTCGTAGATGGCTGCGAGCTTGTCCACAAATCCTGCGGGCGGCTCCATGCCGCGGAAGGCGGCGGCGCAGAAACGCTCGAGGGCTTCGCGCACCTCCGCGGCAGTGACTTTTGCCGTGTCGCCCTGAGGAATCCCCAGCGCCGCAAGCCCCGGTGCCATTACGGCGGAATCTGCCACGCGCTCTATCTCCATCCAGTCGACCCAGACCGCCACTTCCGGGCCTATCCCGTTCTTGGATTTGCCCGCGCCGAAAATCTCGCGTGTGCGAAGGTAGTGGTCGTTCGTGCCCTTTTCGCGGATGAAAATCTGGCGGTCGAGGTTGTTGTTGTGCTCCTTGGTGAGCGTGAAGGAAATTTCGACCACCCCGGGCTGCTCAATGGTGCCGCTTACGGAATGTGTGCTCAGTGGCGGGCCGTTGCGGGGATTGGTGCCGAACTCGATGTAGCGCCGTTCCGGCGCGGAGTTGGGTGTGTGGCCGAGCCGCACGCGAACGATGTAGTTCCCGACCGGCCAGTTGTAGGGGATGGCGATTACGAAGGTGTCATTGCCATGGTCGGAGGCGCTGATGGTAAGATACGCGCCGCGGTCGAGATGCGGCTGTTTAAGGTAGTACTCATGATATGGACGCATGTAGCCGCGCCCATCCTTCCGGCCGTAGCTGAGGCGCTCGTTTGCAAGGTCCGCGTCCACCTCACCTTTTTTGTCGAAACCAAAGGACCGCGGAGACGGGGCGCCCGGGATTTTTTCCCAGTCCCTGCGGAAGAAATCCTCGTTTCTGGCATTCTTGCGGATTGCCGCAACCACCTCCGCGTTTTCGGGGCGTGCGGCCGCTTCATCCACTGCCCGGGCCCACTGCGTGGCGCGTTCGAGCGCTTCTATCCGGTCCTCATAGTTTTTGCGGATGCGTTCGTTGTTTTCCTCCACCTCGATGTGGAGGCGGCGCTGCTCATTCGCCGCGGCGAATCGGCTGAAGGCCTCCTCGAGCGCCTGAAGACCGAGCGATTGGTACTGTTCGATCTGGTTGGCAGACATGAAGAGGTTCGAGCCAAAGGTGTCGAAGCCGCCCGTGCCCGTGTCACTCGGAAGTTCCGCTACGTTGATCTCCACGCCGAGCAGCTCGCGCAGCGTATTTTTGTATTCACGGCGATTCAGCCGTCGCATGGTGATGACGCCATGCTGGTCGCTCAACGTG
>JBILWF010000495.1:0-3249 GCA_044370075.1 Chthoniobacteraceae bacterium
ACACCGGCAGCGGCGACGCACACATCATCAACGGCACACGCACCTTCTTCATCAAAGAAAAAGGGACCGGCGACGACTTCATGCAGGCGGATGCGGTTTTCGGCAGGGGCAAATCCCGCAACGGCGTGGGACCGGAGTTTGCGCTGTGGGTGGATTGGGTTGAAATCGAGGCGGTATCCAAGCCGCAGCCGCCGACGCCGCCGGGACTGGGCGCCCTGCGCGTCCCCCTCGACGACAAATCTCCTGCTCCTCCGCGCGAGACCGTTCGCGAATCGCTGCGGGCATTCTGCCGCGAAGCGTTTCGCGGAGCGGAGGCGCCGGAGAGTTATTTTGAGCGCCTGATGCGGGTGTACGATTTGCGACTCCGGGCGGGGGCCAAACCCAGCGCGGCCCTGCGCGAAACGCTGGCAACGGTCCTCGCGTCGCCCATGTTTTTGTACCTTGCCGAGCCTTCGACGGAGTCCACGAGACGGCCCCTCTCCGGACAGGAACTCGCTACGCGGCTGTCGTATTTTCTGTGGGGCGCGCCGCCGGACCACGAACTGCGCGAACTCGGTGTCAGCGGCGTTCTGTGCGATCCCCGGGTGCTGCGGGAACAAACCGAGCGTCTTCTACGAGACCCACGCTGCGCGCATTTTCTGCGTCCTTTTCTGGACCAGTGGCTCGCGCTGGACCGCCTCGATTTCTTTGAGATCAACCGCACCCTGTATCCGCGTTTTGACCGGGCCGTAAAGCTGGCCGCCCGCGCGGAGGTGTACGAGACCTTCGCCGACCTCCTGGCCACCAACGGCAGCATCGGCAACCTGCTCAAGGCCGACTACGCCGTCCTCAACAGCGTGCTCGCAGATTTTTACGGAGTCGCCGGCGTGGACGGCGATGAATTCCGGCAGGTGCCCCTTCCGAAAGATTCGCCGCGCGGCGGCCTGCTCGGCATGGCAGCAGTGCACGTAATGGGAGGCAACGGGGAGAGGACCAGTCCCGTGGAACGCGGCGCGTGGGTGTTGCGCAAACTCCTGAACGATCCCCCGCCACCTGCACCCGCGAACGTACCACAGATTGCGCGCCTCGCGGGCAAGGTGCTTACCACCCGCGAACGCCTCCAAGCACACCAGGAGGATCCCCAGTGCACAAGCTGCCACCGCAAGATCGATCCCATTGGATTCGGACTGGAAAACTTCGACGCCGTCGGCCAGTGGCGCACCGAGGACAGTTACGCCGCGGTGGATGCCAGCGGAAAGCCCGACCCGAAAACGAGGCGCACGTGGGCGATTGAACCCGCCGCCGCGTTTTACAAGGGACCCGGCTTCTCGAATTACGCGGAGTTGCGCGACCGCATCGCAGAACGGGTGGAATCCTTCGGAATGGGATTGAGCAAAGCCCTTGCCGAGTATGCGCTCGGAAGGCCGTGCGGATTTAGCGACGAGGCGCTGCTTGACCGCATTCAAGAGCGGGTGCGCACCGAGCACTTCGGACTGCGTTCCTACGTCCACGCGCTCGTCGCCAGTCCCGAGTTCCAAAGCAAGTAAACCGCTTCCCAAATCCGTACAAATCCCCCCCAATCCCCACGCTCCCTTCCATGCAAAACCGCCGCCATTTCATCCAGTCCAGCACCGCACTGATTGCCCTGCCATTCCTCGAATCGCTCGGGTTTCGCCGCTTCGCCTCCGCAGCGGCCCCCGTTGCGCCCCCCAAACGGCTGATGTTCCTGAGCTTTGGATGGGGCGTGACGGAAAGCACCTGGTACCCCGACATTACGAAGCCCGGAAGGGATTACGAACTGCCTCCGGGTCTCAAGCCGCTGGAGAGGCACAAGGCGGATTTTTCCGTCGTGCAGGGACTCTGGAACAAGCACTCGCAGGACGGCCACGGTGGAAGCACTTTCTGGCTTACCGGCGCCGACCGCTACGCCCAGCCGGGGCAAAGCTTTTGCAACAGCATTTCAGCGGACCAAGTGGCAGCGGCCCAGATGGGCCTGGAAACGCGCTATGCGTCCCTGCAGTTCAACGGCACCTCAATGAACGCCGCGCTCACCGGACACGGCCCGGGCCTGTCGCTCGCATGGAACCTAAGCGGCAAACCCGTGGCCGGTTTCAACGGCCCCATGGCGGCCTATCACGCTTTGTTTTCCAAAAACACGACGCCCATCGAACAGCAAAAGGCGCTTCTGGAACAAAAACGCAGTGTGCTCGATGCCGTCCTCGATAACGCGCACGCACTCCAGCGCGGCCTGAGCAGAAACGACAACTCCAAACTGGAGGAGTATTTTCAGGGCATCCGCGAAATAGAGCTGCGTCTGGCCAAAGAAGAACAGTGGATTGGAGTTCCTCAACCGGAGTCGCCTCTTGGAGCGCCGAAGCCAGAATTTAACGGGAAAGAGGAAGTCATCCTGCTGTATGACCTCATGGTAGCAGCGATGCAGACCGACAGCACGCGGGTGTTAACCTTCCGGCAGCCGGTGGACACGCTGCTGAAGGCCTGGGACATCAAGGTGCATCCGCATGACATGAGCCACTATCACACAACGCTGGGGGAGAAACTCGTCGCCTCCCAGAAACGGGACGCCGGCTTGAGCGAACTGCTTGCGCTCTTTCTCGACAAACTCAAGGCAGTGAAGGAGGCCGACGGAAGCCGCCTTTTTGACCACTGTGCGCTCGCGTACGGCAGCAACCTGCGCACGGGTCATGACCTGACCAACTGCCCCACTATCTTGAGCGGAGGCGGCGCCGGGTTGAAGCTCGGCGAACACATCGTCGTGACCAAAAACACGCCGCTGTGTAACGCGTGGCTCTCGATGCTCCACGGCGTCGGGGTGAAGGCCGAGCGCCACGGAGACAGCACCGGCCCTCTCCGGGAAATTCTGGCCTGAGGCAGTCGCCCGGGCACCCGACAGCAGCTCGACGTGCCGCGATCAGCCGCGGCGGACCGTATTCGCTAAGAGGTGCGTTGCCCATGGAATGAATAGCATCCGGTCGCATCGACCGGCTCACGAAACGCAAGTCCGGGCTGCAGCAGTAAACGCCGGATCACGAATGGCAGCGGGGCAGGTCATGAGGGCGGCGTCCCGGGTGTTCTAAAACCGCCTAGACCTCCCAATGCCGGGCCCGGAACTCGGAAGGTGTCGCCCCCATGGCCGAGCGGAACGCGCGCGTGAAGGCACTGTGGTCGCAGAACCCGCATTCGAGCCCGATCCGGGCGACCGACCGATCCGTGTCGCGCAGCAGTTGTGACGCGGCGGCCAGACGTGTCTTC
>JBILWF010000496.1:0-3247 GCA_044370075.1 Chthoniobacteraceae bacterium
TCTCGGTCCTCGGCGGGCTGGAGCTGATAGCGGCGGGCGACAAAACGGTGCCCGTTTGCATAGATCAAATTGCCGGGCACATATTCGCGGAGCGCGAGCAGCGGTGGGCGGGGTAGCTCGAGTTCCCCTGAGTCTGTTGACTCCCAGAAGGGGATTTCTGCGGTGCCGAGGACCGATCCGCGCTCAAGACCGTAGCCAGGCAAAAATCCCTCCAGAGCCAGCACGCTATAAGTGATCGAGGCATCTTGTCCTTCCCCTTCGGAGCGCCTACGAGCGCGCTCGCCCTTGATGCGCTTCATGTAGCGCTCGCAGCGGCGGCGGATCGACTCATCGCTTGGCGTGAGTGTTCCGCTTGCATGCTGAAGTGCGTTCAGCCGATTTACGGTTTGATGAGCCCAGTTAAAGCGCCTTTGCAGGCGCAGCATCACGGCTCTTAGTTGGCTGGTGAAGCCGGTAATGGCGGACTTTAACTCTGCGTCGCTGACGACTCCCGCATCCTCGGACGGCCATCCGGCTGCGAAAACCTGCTTAACATGGCTCAACAGGTCAGTCGACCGGACCCGCACCGCATTTTCGAGTCCGCTTAGATCTGGCAGTGATGCTCGGAGAGTGTTGCCGTCGAAGAGCCATGCCCGCACCGTGTTCGGGAAGCAAGAATCCAAAACAGTGCGCAGAGTCGTGTCGGTGCGCGCCTCCTGTTGCAGGCGGGTCAGGATTGTGGCGTGGATATGCCTGCGCACCATCAGGCTATTGGATAGGTTGAACGTGGGCGCATCCACGCGTCCGCCGAGCAATTTCTCGGGCGCGGTGAAATAAGCCCGGTCATGGCTCATGTCGCGGCAGTAGGTGATATCCACGGCCATCCTGTTGCGCCGCCCTGCGCGGCCCACCCGCTGCCAGTAGTTTGCCGCCAGCGGCGGGACGTTCCTCATGAGGATCGCGTCGAGGGCGCCGATATCCACGCCCATTTCCAACGTCTGCGTGCAGACGAGGCAGTTCACCGCCTTGGATGCAGGGTCTTTGAACCAGTTTTCAATGCGCTCCCGTTTCTGATGCGGGACCATCGCGGTATGCTCCTCTGGGCGGATCAAGTCGTAATTTTGATCCAAAAGGTTCAAGTTGTAGTCATCGGGGTTCTCTGCCGCGAACTCTAGGGTTCCGTCGCATCGCCAGGCCGGGCAGAGATTCTTCGGCGTCCGACGCGCGCTGCGTCTTGCACAGCGTTTGCATTTCCATAGGCCTTGACCACCAACCAGCTGGATTTTTCCCGAGTCGACTTGAAAGAGTCCGCTTTGTTGGGGCAGCGGCCTGCCGCGCTGTCCAAGTAGCGTCACTGGCGTGAGCCATCCCTCGTCTTTCTTCGTCAGGAACCCAAAAAGATCCGCCAGAAACTTCGCTAGATCCGCGTCCGGAACGCCCCACTTGCGAACAGCTTGCTTGACGAATGTATCGCCTTGCGAACCGATCCACGGGATGACGTAACTGTCCTTGTCGCTCGCGTCCCGCGTCAGCTTCGTTCCCTTTGGTGGGTCCATCGACGGCAAGTATCCGTTCTGGATCTCCTGCGAGCCATTCTCCCAGAATTTGCTGAACGTTTTGTGAACGGGGTCCCAGAGCGCTCGCTGGCGCCTAAGGTAATCGAGCAGGGAAGCGATCCCGTCTCGCAACTCTTCGGGGGGTAGCTTTAGAACACGCGATTGCGCAACGATGAAGGGAAGATTCGCCGTGAGGCCCTGATAGTCGACGCGCATACGGCCCCATGGCTCAAGGCCCAGAACCTGACGGGGGGAGAGGGTGATTTCCCTGAGGATGGCCATACGCAAAAACTTCTCGCGTTCTTTGCGATGGTTTTGCTCCGCGTCCGTTGGAGCGACCCTCCAGACCTCCGGGATCAATGCATGTGACAGCGCCTCGTCGGCGGCAAAAAGATTGCACAGGGCTATCGTCAGGTCACCGATGCTGACAACTTTGTCTTTAAGTTCGTTAGCGATCAGCGATCGGAGTCGAAAACGGCGGGCATGGTCCCTCATCCAACCCGCTTGGAAAGCCGCGTCTTGCCGATTATCGCAGAAAATCAGCAAACGCTGTGGGTCGAGGCCGTTGACCATGTCTTGCGCCAGCACGTGGACATCAGCCACGGCTGTCGTTCGCACTGGGCGCGCTGGTTCACGGTAGCGAGAGCCCAAGCGCCGGCCGGTAGAATCACAGGTCAGGCAGCGGGAGAGATAGCCCGGATTCGCGTCTTTCGTCTGCACAGAGAACATGGCGATTTGCGCACCGGGGCGACCGCAGTGGCCGCAGTTGGTGCCTTCGACGTCGTGGATGGTCCCGCAGTTTCGGCAAAGATAGACTTTTGCTGCCTTGTCGGGAGTCAGTGGTTCGTCAGAAACGAGATGGTTGACCAGCACGCAGCGGCGACCGCCTTTGGCCTCGTCCTGAGGCTCCCAGAATCTGGTGCCGCCACTGGCTTGTCCGCCGGCGAAAACGCGTCCGGTATGCTCAAAATCTTTGAAGTGTGCGGCGAAGTAATGCTGCCCGCATGTCGTGCACGTCGAAATCGGCATGCGGTAAGTGTCGGGGCTTCCGCTCACAGGCTGCTCCGCGGAAAAGTGGAGTTTCGGATGGTTTGTGCCTGCCGGGAAAGAGACCGAGGCACCCCCGATGCCGCGCAGAAACGCATGCACGACCGGCCTGAGCAGCGGCCGGTTGGCCTTCATGGCAATGGCGCCGAGTATGAGCCATGAAAGAAGTTCCTCCTCTGTAACAGCGCGACCGAGTGCCGTTCCTAGACTCTCGGAAGCGCGGATCAGCGCAAGCGGTTGCTCCAAAAGTCCGGAAAGTTTGTAGATGGCTTCCGACAAAACCAGTTCGTCAAAGAGCAAAGCCCGCGCATCTTCTCCACGCGGAAGCTCTCTTCCCGTAAGTATCTTGCAAGCGGCGCGAATTTGCTCTTCCGTCCCGTCAACTGCCTCCACGCACTGTTGCAGCGTGGCCCCAGTATCCGTCGGGGCAGGTGAGGTCCACCGTTTCTCGGGCCATAGCTGCGCGGCGTAAGATTCGCCGACGGTGACCACCTCATTCGCTGGGGTGCCGAAGAAGCGGCTAGCAAAGCGGCGTGCAGCGTTTGGGTTCGAAGGATCGACGATCGTGGCCGATGTTGCCACACAAGTTGTCTCGCCTTCTTCCTTACCGCAGAATTTGAGCAAGCGGCGGATCAGGCATGCTGTTTCGGCGCCTTGCGCGCCGG
>JBILWF010000497.1:0-3246 GCA_044370075.1 Chthoniobacteraceae bacterium
GAATGACGGTTCAGAGAAAGCGCGGGCGGGCGGCTTTGACAGTTTCGGCCCGGTTCTGCGGAGCGTGCCTCGCTGGCATTGGCGCGGTACGGTGCGGGGCTGTCGAAACCCGGAGGAAACCAGTTGCGCTTCCCGTCGGAAGGGAAGAGGGTGCGAGGCGGACGACCACCTCATGAGCCCCTCGAATCCGAAGCACTTTGTCCTCGATACAAACGTTCTGCTGCACGATCCGCAGTCGATTTTCCACTTCCAGGAAAATCTCATCTCCATCCCCGTGGAGGTCCTGGAGGAGCTCGACAAATTTAAGGGGGAAAACACCACCCGCGGCGCGAACGCGCGCGAGGTGCACCGCAAGCTCAACGAGTGCTTTCCCTCGGTTGAACAAATGCAGTCCGGGGTGCAACTGCCCGGCGGCGGGCGTTTGCGGGTGAACCTCAACCCGACCGTGCGCTTTGAAGACGGCGAATGGAAGGCTCTCGCCCCAAGTCCGCGCTTCCTGGCCGTGCGCAGTCTTTTTCCGGATTTGAGCCGGATGGACAACCGCATTCTGGCCGCGGCCGCGCATCTCGCGGACACCGAATCGGCCCCCGTGATTCTGGTCACCAAGGATTTGAATTTGCAGCTGAAGGCGCGTGCGCTCGGCTTGGATGCGCAGGATTACCGCACCGACCGCGTGGAGGACGACGTCGATATCCGCCGCATCCAGAAACAGAGCGGTGCCGAGGACTACGAAAAACTCGAGCTCCCCGGCCACCGCGTCCAGGCCTTCGCAAGCGAGGGGCATTTGGAGTTGCCGGAGACTGCGCCGCGTTTTTTGCAGAATCAATATTTGGTGATCCAAAGTCAGGACTCCGCCGGACACGGCGTTCCAGCCCGCCACGGTTCGGGCGGGACGTTTCGGACGCTGCGCCGGGACCACATCAGCATCCGCGGTGGGCGCAGTTTGCAGGCACTCAATCTCGGGCAGCGCTTTCTGCTCGATGCGCTCTACGACCCGGACATCACGCTGGTGACCGTGTACGGCAAGGCGGGCACGGGAAAGACGCTCTTGGCGGTGGGCGCGGCGCTCGAGCAGGTGCAGGCGGGCGAGTATGAGAAAATGCTCATCACGCGGGTGATCATGCCCACGGGCAAGGACATTGGATACTTGCCCGGTCGACTCGAGGAGAAGATGCAGCCGTGGCTGCAGCCCGCCTACGATGCGCTCGAGCACCTGCTCGCGCGTCCGCGAAAGCCCGAGCATTTTGAAAGGAAAAGGGCCAGTGCGCGCAAGAACACGGTGGCCGCGGAAAAAGCCCCGCGCGAAGCGCCGTCCGCAGCGGGTGGGTCCAAACTCAAGCCGTACGAACCGCTGATGCAATCGGGCCTGCTGGAGGTGGAGGCCATCACCCACATCCGGGGTCGATCCATTCCGCGTGCGATTTTCATTGTGGATGAGGCGCAGCAACTCACGCCGCACGAGGCCAAAACACTGGTCACCCGCATGGGGCGCGGAAGCAAAATCATCCTCATTGGTGATCTCGGGCAGATCGACAATCCCTATGTCGATGCGCATACCAATGGACTGGTCTACACCCGTAGCAGGCTGCAAGGGCAGAGTTTCATGGCGCATGTGAACTTGTTTAAAGGCGAGCGCAGCCCCATGGCCGAGGCCGCGGCCAACGCGATGTAGCCCCGGGCACCGACAGGCTCCGGTGGCGTTCCGCGCCCTGCGCAATGCGGCGCGTCGCGACTTCACGTTGCAGTCCCGCACGCTCCAGCCATCGCACCGCAAACTTCCTAATTTAATTGATCCCGTGAAAGTCGACAGCAGGCGGAACCCCTCCTCAAAGCCATTCACAGCCCGTGCCCTTTGCGCCGATGCTTTGCGCGAATGGGAGCGGGGATCCATCCACTCGGATGAAATTCTGCACCGGGCGCTTGCCTCCGCGGAACTAGCGCAGGCGGACCGCGCCTTTTTGACTGAGCTGTTCTTCGGCGTGCTGCGGCATTTGCGAGCGCTGGATTTTTGGATTGCGTGCTTGCGGGCGGGGCGCATCGACGCGGAGGTGCGCGCTTTGTTGCGTCTTGGACTGTATCAGATTTTTTTCCTCCGGGTCCCCGCGCATGCGGCGGTGTTTGAAACCGTATCGCTGGCCCGTGTCGCGGCGGTACGCGGCCTGCTTAACGGGGTGTTGCGTCGGGCACTGCGCGAGAAGGCGCATCTGGAGACGCGCCTGGCGCAGCAGCCCGTCCCCGTGCGGTTGTCGCATCCCGACTTTCTTTGGGAGCGCTGGCTGGCGCGGCACGGGGAGGCGGCTGCGACGAAGCTGTGTGCGGCGAACAACGAAGCATCCGCGATTTTTTTCCGGGTAAATGGATTGCGTACATCACGCGAGGAGCTGATGTGCGCTCCCCTGGGGGTGGAATACGGGGCGGAGGTTTTTCCGGGGCATCCGTGGGTTTTGCGCGTGGGCAGGATTCCAGCGCAGTGGCTGGAACAGGGGCTTGGGTATGTGCAGGACCCCAGCACGTTGCTGGCGCCGGATCTGCTCGATCCCCAGCCGGGGGAATGCGTTTGGGACGCCTGCGCGGCTCCGGGAGGCAAGACCACATATGTTGCGCAGAAGATGGGGGATCAGGGGCGGATTCTGGCGTGCGACATGTATGAATCCCGCGTGGAGCGGTTGCGCCAGAACGCGGCCCGTCTGGGTTTGCGCGCGGTGGAGGTTTTTCAGAGCGATTCCCTGCTTCCATTTGAAGAGGGGGCGCCCGGTGCGGGCGTCGCATTTGACCGAATTTTGTTGGATGTGCCCTGTTCGAATACGGGGGTTTTGCGGCGCCGGGTGGATGTGCGCTGGCGTCTGACGGAGGAAGATTTTGTGCGGATGCCGGTGATCCAGTTTGCGTTTGTGCGGCGCGCGCTCGAGGTGCTCAAACCCGGTGGGGTGTTGGTGTACAGTACCTGTTCGATCGAACCGGAGGAAAACGAGGCGGTGGTCGAACGTGCAAGGCGGGAGTTGCCCGGGGTGCGGGTGGAGGAGATGCGCACGGTGCTGCCGGAGATCTCCGGAAGGGACGGGGCTTTCGCGGCGCGTCTTGTCCGGCAGTGAGCGGCGTGGGCTTCCGCGCTTCCAAAGGTGAGCAGGGGGCCTCTTCCCGTTTGCATACCTTCCCGCGCTCTGGTAGGGAGAGAACATGCGATTTCTTCCCGGAACTCCGATGCGCAAATGGATCTGCCTGGCGTTGGCCGCCTCCGCTGCCTGG
>JBILWF010000498.1:0-3245 GCA_044370075.1 Chthoniobacteraceae bacterium
TCTGGGTGCGCTCAGCACGGGTTTTCTTGTGTACGGAATCACGTGGTTGTTCGGTCTGACGGGCGAAACGCATTTTGCAAAAATCGGGCCCAAGCTCGCATCGCTGCAGGGTTCGGATACGGCCATTCTGTTTGCACTGTTACTGCTGCTGGTAGGTCTTGGATTCAAGGTTGCCGCAGTCCCATTCCACAGCTGGGTGCCGGATGTGTACCAGGGTGCACCAACCCCGGTGACCGCCTACTTGTCCATCGCATCTAAATCCGCGGGCTTTCTTTTGCTTCTGCGAACTCTCGAACCGTTTCTCGCCGTTTCGAGCATTCAGGCAAAGGTTTTTACGGTCCTGACCCTTTTGGCCGCCGCGACGCTCCTAATCGGAAACCTCGGAGCACTTCCTCAAAATAACTTCAAGCGCCTGCTGGCCTATTCCAGCATCGGTCACGCTGGATATTTGCTTGTTGCGGTAGCCAGTGTGCGCGGCACGTCATCTCCCTTCGGAAGCGTTGGGGCGACGATCGGCATCTACCTGCTCGCTTATCTGCTGATGACTCTGTTGAGCTTCATCGTACTCACCCACGTGTCTCTTCACTCCAAGGGCGAGGATATTCAATCCTTCAATGGACTCTCAAAAAGGTCGCCTTTTCTGGCATTCTCGCTGTTGGTTGCGATGGCCTCGCTCGCGGGGATCCCGCTCACCGCGGGCTTTTACGGAAAGTTTCTTGTTTTCGCGCAGGCGGTGCATGCGCAGCAGTGGATACTTGTAGGACTCGGCTTCATCACGGTTGCCTCGGGATTCTACCTGTATTTCCGCCTGATCGCGGCGATGTATTGGCAAAGCCCCTCCGAGACATCAACGATTCCCGTGGGCACATCGATGCGCATTGCGATTCTGCTGCTGCTCGCCGGGATTTTCGGGTTTGGAATCAACCCTAAACCGCTGGTGAGCTCCCTGAACTCCACGGCGGCGGCGCTGGCGCGCTGAACTGATCGATCCGCTCCTCACGCTGCTCGCTTCGGAACCGGAGGTGAAGGGGACGGCATCACGGAACGACCGGCTCGATTTGTTCGTCGAGTACTTCGCCCGTAAGGCGGTCCACGGCAAGATGCCACCAAAACCGCTGCTGCGCCTCAACCGTGAACCCTTGCAGTTCGGATTGAGCGATTGTGGCGCGCGCTTCAGCGCCCAGTATCTGCGCCCCTCCTACCCGGCTCCCAAGGGCGCTGCGCGGATAGCGTCCCGCTTGGATCACAACGTCCACCAGCACGTTCCAAACCCGCGTTCCCCCCGCATCCGCAAGCGCGCGAAACACCGCACTCCGCGCGCGTTCGCTGCGTAAAACCCCCTCGGCATCCGACAAAGCGGCTGGAAGGTCGGCTGCAAACCCCTGATAGGCTTGCACTCCGGAGACCGGTCCTGAGGAGGAGGATGGGGTGCTTCCCCCCCGCCAGCTTCCGGACAGATCCCTCAGGTTTGCCAGCGGCCCCTTTTGCGGATCGGAGCTTGCAGTGCGGGCCACCAGGGCCTGCGCGAGTTGCTGCGCACTTCCCGAAGCACCCGAGGACAGGACCGGACCCGGGGCAGCTTCATCCAACCGCGTCCCGTGCAACACGGCTTCGAGAACCGCGGGGTGGCGCGTATTCAAACTCACCCGCCCCGCCTCCAGGGCACGGGGGTGCTCGTTTTCCCGCAGGCAGAAGACGTCAAGCAGACCGGCATAGGCACTCTCCGGAATCGAAAAATCCAACTGCTTCCATGGCTGCCCCGACCAAGCGTACGCCATTTCGGCCACGGAGCGGAAAGGGCGGTTTAAAACCACGGGGAGGTGCTCGGGCAGCGGCGGCAAGGCCCGATCCGCGGGTATGCTCGGAGATGCACTCACGGTTCCGGCCCGAATAAAGGCGCCCGTCGCGCGACGTACTACGCCATCCGCATCCATGCGCGCATCGGGTTCTGCAAAACGGTTTGCGAAAAACGCCGGAAAACGCGCAGGGTGTGAAACGCCCCTCATCCCCCCTAACGCGGAACGCGGGTCGGAAAACTCCCAAAACTCGGGTGCCGCCGACTCCGACTCAAACCATGAAGCCTTTAGCGCACGCGCTCCCAGTTTGCGGTCGTACTCAATCCACCGTGGCTCTCCGGAGGCATCCGGCAGCGCGTATTCGAGGCTGTAATCGATCACCACGAAACCACTCGGATCCTCCTCGGAAACCATCTCGTAATGCGAGGGAAGAATTGAAAACCGCCGACTGGAGGTGCCCTGGGCAACCTCCACGCCGTACACGCGGGGCACTTCTGCAAAAGCGATTCCCGCGAGGCCGTTTCCCAGAGCATCGGGAATTCCATTGGGCGGCATTTTACTCTCCACTCCCCGCTCCACGCGCAACCAAGTCGCGATTGCTGGATCCGACAGGTATACTGTTTTCCCCAAACCTGCCACTGCAGTGCGCTGAAGGTAAAAACGCATCTGCTCTCCCTCAATGCGCAACGCGGAGGCAGCGAAATCCTCCGACTGCGCGGGGATGCGCGCCTCCTCCGAGAAAAGAGTGTGCGTCTGGACGGCGCGCAAGGCGAAGTTCGAGCGGCTTTTGGCCATAACTCGAAACGCCGAGGGCCCAGGCCCCGAGTAATTTCCACTCAGAGCGTGCGGGTTCCACAAACCCACATCCTGCCAAACCCATGCGCCGCCGGGATCCGAAACCGGCGCGCTCGTAAACAAGGAACCGGGTTGAAGTGGATCCTCCGCAGCAAAGGGACTCGGTGGTACGCTCTGGCGAAGCGGCGTGAGCATGGAGCGTACCCGGTGCAGGTACGGCAAATGTTCGATACCGGAAAAAACACGGCCCTCCCGTGCATTTGCAGGATCCCAGAAAAGAATCCGGGTCGG
Organism: Chthoniobacteraceae bacterium; assembly: GCA_044370075.1. Taxonomy (GTDB): domain Bacteria; phylum Verrucomicrobiota; class Verrucomicrobiia; order Chthoniobacterales; family Chthoniobacteraceae; genus Chth-196. Next base: position 2,883 of record JBILWF010000498.1, read on the forward strand.
AAACCCATCCGTATCGAACTGATCCACGAGGTTTGCAAAAATCTGCACGAGAACCTCATCCGGGGTTCTAACAACCTCCCGATCGCCCTGCTCCGAAGGCCACCAAAGCAGTGACCCGGGCGAAATTGCGGCTTTCAGCAGTTCCAAAAAGTCGGGTTCACGCGCCAGCGAAGGTGGGAGGGAGGCGACCTCCGCAAGTGTGAGAATACGGACCGGTTTTTGGCCGCTGTCCCGATAAATCCAGGGGGTATCAGGCGCAGTTCGTTTCAAGCCGAAGTATTGAAGAATGAGGGCATCCGTCTCTGCGGTGCGCTCGCCCTGCAAAAGCGCGAGCCGACTCAGCGCAAAGCGTCTGGAGACCAG
>JBILWF010000499.1:0-3238 GCA_044370075.1 Chthoniobacteraceae bacterium
CTTGTCTCCCCGGCTTTCGGGGCAAATCCGTCTTTCGAAAAGGCGGTGGAGCCCTTTTTAAAAGAGCATTGTGTGCGCTGCCATGATGCCCGAAAGCAAAAGGGCGACTTTCGGTTGGACACGCTGGCCCGTGATTTCACCGGGGAGGAAACGGCCCAACGCTGGGCGGAGGTTGCCTTTCGGATCAATGCAGGGGAAATGCCGCCCAAGGAGGAAGCGCAACCCGCGACCGCGGCACTAGGAGAGGTCATTTCATGGCTCACCCAGCGGCTGGAAGAGGGACGCGCGGTCCGGATGGCGCAGAGATCGCCGGTGAGTTTATACCGCCTCAGCCGGGATGAGTACGCGTACACGGTGCGTGATCTTCTGGGGGTGATGTACGACGTGACATTGCCGGGGACTTTCAACGAAGAGCCGCGCTGGCACGGCTACGACCGAATCGGTTCACAGCTCTCGCTCTCGCCTTCGCATGTCGAACGCTACATGAGGGCCGCAGACAGCATTTTGGAGCGTGCCCTCCGCCCCTCCGAAACCGTGGTCAAGACCATGAAGGCCGATGCGGTCCTCATGAAGCACCCCCAGCAGCGCGCGAAACTCGAGGAACTCGGGATCGCGAACAAGGTTCGCGCGCAGATCTGGCCGGGCGGCTCGGTTGCCGGCCTGCGTGCATGGGGCGGCGGCCTCAAGGAGCCGGGCCTCTACCGGGCCCGCATCCGGCTGGCCGGCCTGCCGGGCCTCGATGGGCGGGTGCCGCATCTTTCCGTGTGGAGCCCCTCGCTCAAGCGGTCCGTTTTTGACGAGGATATCCTCGCCGCCGAGGAAGCACCGGCCACGGTCGAATTCGAGGTGTTTCTCCACATGCCGACGGAGCTCGAGCTTCGTAATGAAGTCCCGGAGGTGTTCGCGCGCGACGGCAACCACACCTTGAATGTTCTCAATGCCAACACCGGCATCTTTCTGGGGACGCGCGAAGTGCAGCGGCTCAACCCGACCGGCTACAAACTCACCGACGACAACGGCAACGCCATCTATCCCCTGCTGATTGTGGAATCCGTGGAATGGGAGGGCCCGCTGCCCTCGAAGGAAGGCTACCTTCCGCGCGGGTCTCTGCTGCCCGCTGAGAATGCGTCCGGTGACGGGATCCGGGCGCACCTTCAAGGCTTCGCCTCCCGTGCCTGGAGACGGCCCGTGCGCGCCGAGGAAATGAATCCCTATGTGCGTCTGTTTGATGCCGAAAAAAGCGCGGGGGAGAAATTCCCGGGGGCTTACAAGACAGCGCTGGCGGGCATTCTCTCGTCCAAGAACTTTTATTATCTTTTCGAGGGATCGCCCACGGAGAACCGGGAGCGGCTGAACGCTTTCGAGCTGGCATCACGGCTCTCGTATTTTCTCTGGAGCTCGCTGCCGGACGATGCGCTTTATGATGCGGCAGCGTCCGGAAAGCTTAGTGAAAAATCGGAACTCAAACGCCAATTCGCGCGGATGCTGGACGACACCAAGGCGCAGCGGTTCACCCAGTCGTTTCCCGCGCAGTGGTTGCAGCTGCACCGGGTGGGAATGTTTCCCCCAGACCCCAAACTCTACCCGGATTACGACCGATGGCTGGAGCAGAGCATGAGGCGGGAGCCCGTCGAGTTTTTCTGCGAATGCCTCTCCAAGAATCTTCCGGTGCGCGAGTTTCTCGACTCCAACTGGTCCACTATCAACAAGCGCCTAGCCCTGCACTACGGGCTTCAACCGCCTGCGGAACAGGGCTTCCAGCGCATTTCCCTCACCGCGGAAAACCACCGCGGGGGTCTTCTGACGCAGGCGGGCGTTTTGATGCTCACCTCGGATGGGACGCGGCACCGGCCCGTACACCGGGGCGTGTGGCTGTCGGAGACGGTATTTGCGCGGACCCCGCCGGCGCCGCCTCCGAACGTGGAGCCGATCGAACCGGTACCCCGGGACAAGCCCAAGCAGTCCGTGCGTCAGCAGCTTGAATCCCACGCCACGCACGCCTCCTGCAAAGCCTGCCACCAGCGGATCGATCCCCTGGGCCTCGCCATGGACAACTACGATGCGATCGGGCGGTGGCGCACCGAAGAGCGCGTCGTGGGGGGCCGGGGAGCCGACCCTGCGGTGAACGCCTCGGGAACACTTCCGGATGGCCGGACCTTCGACGGACCGGAGTCCTTCAAGCAGCTGCTGTGCGCAGATGTGGACCGGTTTGCGCTGGCGTTCACCGAGCATCTGGCCACGTATGCCCTTCGGCGGGTTATGACGCTCGATGACGCGAAACATCTGCGCACCGTGGTGCAAACCGCACAGCCGGGCGGCTACCGCCTTCGCGACCTTTTAGAGGCGCTGGTCCTCTCCGACCTTTTCGAACAGCGTTAACTTCCCCGATTCCGCATGAACATACAGACGCAAAACTGGCTCATGAACCGCAGGCACCTTCTCCGGGGCGCCGGAGTCTGTCTGGCCCTTCCATTCCTTGAGTGCATGCGGCCGCTGCGCGCGGATTCCTCCGGAAGGGAGCGGGCGCGCCGCAGCGTGTTTGTTTATCTCCCCAACGGGGTGAACACCCGGGATTTCCAGATGCCCACGGCGGGGGCGGACTATGCATTGTCCAAGCCGCTCGAGGCCCTGGCGATGCACCGGGATGTTCTCACCCCGGTTAGCGGCATGCATCACCCCAACGGCCTCGGGCAACACCACAACTGCCGCAGGATCTGGCTGACCGCGGGCAAACTCGGCCCCGCCGACCGCAACAGCATTTCGGTGGACCAGTTGATCGCCCAGGTGAGCGCTCCCAAGACGCGGTTTGCCTCGCTGGAACTCAGCAATCAAGGCAGCTCGCTCGCATGGAATAGTGACGGCATCCAGCTGCCCTCGCATGCCGGTCCCGCGGCTGCCTTCCGGGAAATGTTCGAGGACCCCAAAGGCGGGGTCGCGGCCCAACGGCGCAGTTTGGAGAGACGAGGCAGCATCTTGGACGCCGTACTGGGAGAGGCGTCCGCGCTCAAAAAGGAACTGGCCAGCGAGGACCGGGGAAGGTTGGACCAGTATTTGACCTCCGTGCGCGAGGTCGAAATCCGCACCCAGCGCAGCCATGCGTGGTTAGAGACGCCCCGCCCCAAAATCGAGCCCGGGGTGCAATCCAAGTTAAACCGGGACACCTCCCTGCAGATGCTTGGAGACTACCTGAGGACCACCTACGACCTGATCGTTTTGGCCTTCCAAACCGACATGACGC
>JBILWF010000501.1:0-3237 GCA_044370075.1 Chthoniobacteraceae bacterium
CGTCGACTTCTACTCCGCGACCGTTTATTACTCATTGGGGATTCCCACGGATCTGTTCACGCCGATCTTTGCCATCTCCCGGACAGCGGGCTGGACGGCGCACGTGCTCGAGCAACTCGCCGACAACCGGCTCTACCGCCCCCTGAGCGAGTATACCGGGCCCGAAGTGGGCAAGGTGGTCAGGCCGATCGACGAGCGCTGAGCCACGCACGGTCCGTTCGAGACAGAGAGCCCGCTGCGCAGGGCGCAGGTTTGGCGTCTAATTGAAGGGGGGTAGAACGTAGCCCCGACCTCAACGATTCATTTGTTCCGCAGGGAATATAAGGGCCCCCGGAGCTCCCGGAGAGTGAATTGAGGCGACGCGGCGAATGAAGAATTCAGGGGGACTTTTAGCGCTTTGTATTGACGGGAGAACGGCAGGTAGTCCCGCGGACCGGGGGAATGATCTGGCTGGGCTCTCGGCGCGCGCCTGTTGGGAGGGCACGCGGTTGGCATCGGGAAGGTGCAGGGGCTGCGGAGGGTGCGGTTGTCCTCCATATGGTATAAAGAAAAATTACCTCCACCATATCTAGTGGTTTCCGGACTTTTCAGTTGTACCCCCCCATCCCTCGCTTATCCTTTGAAGCTCACCCGCTCCGATCCCTTTTTGCATCCTCAGGCCCGTTATGTCCGAACAAGCAGAATCCGCCGCAGTGCCACCCGCCAGCAACGAACTGTACGATGCTTCAAAAATTGATAAGCTTGAGGGGCTTGCGGGAGTTCGTCAGCGGCCCGGAATGTACATCGGCCCGACGGATGAGCGAGGGCTTCACCACTGTGTTTTCGAGGTGCTGGACAACTCCATCGACGAACATCTGGCTGGTTACTGCACCAAGATTGAGGTGACCCTTCATGCGGACGGTTCCGCCTCCTTGCGCGACAACGGGCGCGGCATTCCGGTGGATATTCATCCCAAATTCAAGATACCTGCCCTAGAGTTGGTGCTCACCAATCTGCACGCGGGCGGAAAATTCGGGCAGGGAGCCTACAAGTATTCCGGTGGGCTGCACGGGGTGGGCGCCAAATGCGTCAACGCTCTTTCGGACTGGTTCAAGGTCGAGGTTACCCGCGATGGGAAGGTGTATCACATGGCCTTTGAACGGGGGGTTACCACGCAAAAACTCAACGTAATCGGAGAGGTTAAGAATAAGAAAAACACGGGTACACTCATCACCTTTTTGCCGGATCCGACCATTTTCAACATCACCACGGAGTTCCAGTACGCAAAGCTGGCCTCCCGGTTGCGCGAACTCGCCTTCCTCAACCCGGGCCTGGAAATCGTACTCACCGATGAGCGGGGCGAGGAGCAGCGGCGCGAGGTCTTTTTGTACCGGGACGGAATCGCGGAGTTTGTGAGGCAGTTGGGGGAGAACAAGGCCCTGCTCCATCCGAAGGCGATCATTTTGGGCGGCAAGCGCAAGGTGAAGTTTAAGAACAAGGATCAGACCGAAATCGAGGATGACATGCACGTGGAGGTCGTCATGCAGTACAATGACTCGTACTCGGACCAGTTGTTGTGCTTCACCAACGCGATTCCCAACCCCGATGGCGGAACGCACAGCACGGGCTTCCGCACAGCGCTCACCCGCGCGATCAACCAGTACTCGAAGCAAAACAATTTGCTCAAGGACAAGGACCCCTCCATTAGCGGCGATGATGTCCGGGAAGGCCTCATTGCCGTGTTGTCCATCAAGCACCCCAACCCGGGGTTTGAGTCCCAGACCAAGGTCAAACTGGTGACCCCGGAAGTGGAGGGCATTGTGAGTTCCATCACCTACGAGGGACTCATGGCTCATTTTGAGGAGAACCCCGCCGTGGCCAAAAAGGTGGTGGAAAAGGGGCTTATGGCGGCGCGGGCGCGCGAAGCCGCACGCAAGGCGCGCGAAACGGTGCGCAAAAGTGCGCTCACCGGAGGCGGACTTCCCGGAAAACTCGCGGACTGTTCGGAGCGCGACCCCGAGCTCACCGAACTCTACATCGTTGAGGGTGATTCCGCAGGCGGCTCCGCCAAGCAGGGGCGCGACCGCCGTTTTCAAGCGATCCTACCCATCCGCGGTAAGCTCATCAACGTGGAGAAGGCCCGGCTTGACCGTGTGCTGCAAAACACGGAAATCCAGACGATGATCACCGCAATTGGGACGGGTATCGGCGGCGGGGATCAGGAAGGGTCCTTCAACATAGCCAAGCTGCGCTATGGCAAAATCATCATCATGACCGATGCCGACGTGGACGGATCGCACATCCGCACGCTGCTTCTGACTTTTTTCTATCGTCAGATGACCGAGTTGGTGCGGGCGGGAAAGATCTACATCGCCTGCCCGCCGCTTTACAAAATTAAGCGTAAAAAGCGGGAGGAGTACGTCGAGGACGACGCCCAGTTGAACCGGATTCTGATCAACCTGGGGGCCGAGGAGGTGAAACTCAAGAACTTGGCAGATGGCAAGACGGTCAGTTCTTCGGGTCTCAGCGAGCTGTTGGTTTTGCTGGAGCGTCTCGCCAAGTTCGCTGATGCCATCCGCAGGCACGGGGGCGATTTTGAGGAGTACCTCAACAATCGCAACGCCGCTCAAACCCTGCCCACACATCTAGTGCGTGTCCGCGAGGGCAACCAAGAGTGGGTGAAATATTTCACCGACGAACAGCAGGTGCGCGAGTTTCATGAGGCAAACTTGGATCTGGCGTTGTTCGAACCGGAACCCGCGCCTTCGGCCGGCAACGGAGAGGAAGGCGTGCCCGCACCGGCCACCCCCGCGCCAGCGAGCTCACGCAAGGGGGACGGTCCGCGCCGGCGCGCGCGTCTGGTGGAATTGCACGAGTCGGCCGCGGTGGCAAAGCTCATCGCGGAGCTCACCCGCAAGGGGCTCAAGATCGAGCATTACGCCAGCAGCGATCATCCGCTTTTTGAGCTGATCGAGGGCGATGGGGACAAGGCTGCGACACACGCGCTTTTTGCAATTCCGGAGATCCTCGCGAAGGTGCTCGAGATCGGACGCAAGGGCATGTCCATTCAGCGCTTCAAGGGGCTGGGTGAAATGAACGCCAAGGAGTTGTTTGAAACCACCATGAATCCCGAAAAGCGGCGGCTCATGAAGGTGGATCTCAACGAAACCAACGCGGTGGATGCCGACCGGATGTTTACGATTCTCATGGGCGACATTGTCGAGCCGCGGCGTCAGTTTATTGAAGACAACGCCCTTA
>JBILWF010000500.1:0-3237 GCA_044370075.1 Chthoniobacteraceae bacterium
ATTTGCAGCACGTCCACCCACTCACCCGCTATGTGAGCCTCCCGTTCAGAGTGCACGTCGGTGGTCACCGGAACGCCGAACTTTTCCCGAACTTCGGCAAGCAGGCGGCATCCTGACTCTACGCCCGGGCCGCGGAAACTGCTGACCGAGGTCCGGTTCGCCTTGTCATACGAGGCCTTGAACACCCAGGACACGCCCGCCCGGGTGCAGATCTTTTGTAATGAATCCGCTATGGACCACACAAAATCCGCGCTCTCCATCACGCAAGGACCCAGAATGAAAACCGGTTCCCCTGCGCCAATTTCCACGGAGCACCCTCCGTCACCCAACCGGATTGCCTCAAAGCGCATAAAAATAAAAATGTCTTATCCAAACAAAAACTGCACCGGCGGGCATGCTACGAGACAACGTCTGTATTTTTCTAAACCGCCGCACGAGTACAACGGTATCGAAAGCTCGGGTAACACATCCTTTGGCGGTTCGCATGGGTCCAAACAAACTGGATTTACAGTATTTGAGTAGCCAGAAAAACGGCTATTCCTAGAAGAAATATCTGCAAAGCAGGCAACCGTTTTACACGCGGCGAAACACCCCCTGCTCCGCGTGACTTACCCCGGGCGCGGTCCCACGTGAACCGTGACCGAGGCCACCCCGCCAAAATAACGCTGCGCCACCGTTCGCGTTCCCTCCACAGTCACCTTCGCAACGCTCTCCCGCAGATCGCGGTAGTGCTCCGCCCCCAGCCCGTAAAGTTCATCCAAAGTACACTCCGCCGCAAGGGCATCCACACTCTGCGAGCGGATATCCATGGCTCCCAAAAACTTTTCTTTTGCCCGCGCCAGTTCCTCCTTTTCTAACCCCCGGTCCGCCAACTGGCGGATTTCATCCCTCAACTCGGCAAGCACCGCGGTTTTTTTGATGGGATCAGTTCCCAAATAGAAATGGAATCCCCCGGGGGCCATCCCCATGAACTGCGAGGAGCCCACATAGTACGCCAACCCCAGTTGCTCCCGGATCCTCACAAACAGCCGGGACCCGAGATCACTGCAGGCCTCGTCAATAAGGCTGAGCGCGGCTCGGTCCGGGCTCCACAAGTCCGCGCCCCGGTAACCAACCAGAATCACCGACTGGTGTTTATCCCGCGCTTCATCCCGCTCCACCGGGTTCAGCAAAGGGGCGGGCTGCCGGGGGGAGCGGAAGAGCATTTCCCCGGAAGGAAGTCCTGAAAAGTGCCGCTCCAGAAGGCGGGAAGCCTCCTGCGGGCGCACATCCCCGAACACGGAGAGGACGCCGTTTTGCGCTGTCAGGTACCGGTTTCGCATCCCCAGCAAGGCTTCCCGGGAGAGCCCCCTGACGCTCTCCGGGGATCCGAGTGCCCGCATTCCGTAGGGGTGGTCATCGAACAGGGCTGCGCGCAAAACGCGCCGGGCAATGGACAGCGGTTCCTCGTCCTCCTCTTTGATAGCCGCAAGGATTGCCACACGCTCGCGTTCAAGCACCTCCTCAGGAAGCGTGGCGTTGGAGAGCACGTCCGAAAGGATCTCCATTCCGCGCTCCAGATCGTCCCGCAAAACCCGCACGCTCACCGAAAAGGAATTGTTTCCCGAATCCGCGCCGATGGCGCCGCCAAGCGACTCGAGTTCCTCGGCGATCTGCTCGGCAGAACGGGAGGTGGTTCCACGCACCAGTGCGCGGGCCAGCAGTCTGCCGCCGCCGTTTGTATGGCTGGTTTCCGCAAGCAAGCCGCCCCGAAAGGCTGCCACAAGGGTTACCAGCGGCAGGCGGGAATCCTCACACACGAGCGTTCGCAGTCCGTTGGCAAGGGTAGAACGGCGGATTTCCCCCCGTGCCGGAGGGGATTGAGCCTGCGGCGTGCGAGCGAAAGTGCCCTTGGGGTGGAGGGTCACACAGTTGACTGTATCGGGGCGCAGGTATGAGGCGGCCACGCGCTGTACGTCCTCGACGCGCACCGCCTGCAACAACCGGAGGTAGTGCCGCGACAAGTCCGGGTTGCCCGACACCATCCAGCTCGATCCCAAATCGGACGCCTTGCCGCTGGCCGTCATCATTCCTGAGAAATGGCCGGAGAGAGCCATCCTGCGGACCTTGTCGAGTTCCGCCCGTCCGAGGGCGCGGGCGCTGCCTTCCTGAACGGCTGCGAGCTCGCCCCAAAGGGCATCCTCCACTTCCGAGGCGCGATCCGGGTCGAGGAGTGCGTCCATGCCAAAAAGGCCCCGTTCGGTGGGGGTGTAATTCCATGCGCTCACCGAGTGGACGAGAGCGCGCTGTTCGCGAAGGCTGCGGTAAAGGCGTGCACTGCGGCCCTGACCGAGTATTGCGGCGAGAAGGTCGAGGGCGGGCACATCGGGGTGGGTAAGTTCGGGCACGTGCCAGAGGAGGCTCAGGCGGGTGAGCTCGGTGTCAAAGGTCTCCGTGCGCTCGCGACGGCCCGTCTGCGGGGGTTCGGGCGGGACCCACACCGGGGCGAGGGCGCGCCTTGGGATCGCTCCCGCGGCAGCTTCTAACCGGTCGCGGACCTCCCGGGGGCAGACAGCGCCACTGACGACAAAAAACACGTTGTTGGGCACATAGCGATCGCGGTAGTAGGCCAGCACATCCTCGCGGGTGAGTGCGTTGAAAACCTCCAAATGTCCAATGACCGGGTGCCTGTAGGGGTGCACCCGGAAGGCGGTTGAGAAGGCCTGTTTTTGAAGAACTCGGTCGGGATCATCAAAGCCCATGGCGAATTCCCTGCGGATAACCTCCTGCTCCTTGCCGAACTCGTCGTCCGGGAGAATGGAATGAAATACGGCGTCCGCGAGGAGTTCCAAGGCCACGGGCAGGCCCTTAGAGGGCAGGTCCATCCAATAAACGGTGCGGTCGAAGGAGGTGTAGGCATTGATGTAGCCTCCCACGTCCTGAACCTGACGGGCTAGATCGCCGCAGGAACGCTTCTCGGTGCCCTTGAAGAGCAGGTGTTCAAGCAGGTGCGAGATTCCGCTTCCAAGAAAGCGCCCCTCGTGAATGGAGCCCGTGCGTACCCAGGCCTGCACGCTGGCGACGGGGGCGGAATGATCCTCGTGAACCAAAATTTCCAGCCCGTTTGATAGAACAAAAACTTCAGCCTCCAGGGGTGGAACTTCGAGCGGAACTCCGGAGGGCGCTGGTGGGGGTGTTTGAGGCGGAGCCGAATTTTTCATGCAAATCAACTTCGGGAACGGGACTTGGGGGTGTGGG
>JBILWF010000502.1:0-3232 GCA_044370075.1 Chthoniobacteraceae bacterium
AGTTTTGCGAGGGTCGACTTCACGTTTTCGCAGCGTATTTTGCTGTCGATGTCGCCGTGTGTGAGGAGGAGTTGCGCCACTTGGATGCCGTGCGGTTCAAAGGACTCCGAATAGCGCTGCATGAGTTTGGACTGTCCCACGGCGGCGCAGGCTTGCCGTGAGGCAAGATCCTCGGGGCGGTTCATCAAGCCCAGCGCCCCCAGGCCGGCCGCAACCGCTCCGCTGGAAACCACAATGCATTGGTGGCCCGCATGAACAAGGGCAGCCACCTCCTTGCAGAGGCGTATGAATTGTTTGGAGTCTAATGTGTTGCCTTTCTGCGTGGCGAGGATGCCGGAGCCGAACTTTAAAACGATTCGCATGGTTTCGGGGAATGAAAAGAGGCCGCATGAGCAAGGCGGGCGTTTCGTGAACAGATGGTGCGAAAACTCACGCTGGGACTTTAAGCCCCTGCATGCGGCTGACAAACCAAACTGTTGTGAGACAGGAAAGGTTTGCCTCCATGCAGGGGGGCGAAAGCAGTTTGGAAGAAGTAATTTATGGAAAATCCATGAATAACAAGGGGCGCATTGTTTTGTTTGTTCGCACTGGTTTGTATTTTTTGCGGGTCTCAGAGCAGCAGCAGGAGGTGCCTGAAGCCGATGCGCCCGCACGCGATAAAAGTCCCTGGCTGCCGACCGGGCGCGCCGCTTGCTTCGCGGGCGAGCACGCGCCAATATTTGCTTCAACACCCCGATGTCTGATCCCCGAGTCGAAGCCCGAATCATTGCGCAGCTTACCGACCTGCGCGCGCGTCTGCACGATGTGCGTGCGGTGGATCGCTGGTTAAATGTGCGTCATGGAGGGCCGCTTGCGGCGCTGTTAGCGGTGGTGGATGACGCTCCGGACTCATTACATGAGCGGCTGACTGCCGGCCGTGATTTGTTTTTCCGGCCCGTTCCTTATCCGGATGCGGCATGGGAGCGGGAGTACGCGGAGGATTTCCTGTCTGCTTTGGAGGAGGAGCGTGCGGTGGATTTGGCGTGGCGCGAGGCGTTGGATGCCGGTGAGGAGCCAGGGTCCCTGCGCCTATGTGCGGTGGAGGTGGATTTGAGAGCGCGCGTTGCGCAGAAGTTGGGATTGCCCTGCCGAGAGGAGCATCCAGTCCAGGTTGCGGGAGCGTGGCTGGAGCAGCAGGGAATGCGGGTTGAGGAGGGGGGGCTGTTGGAAAAAGGGGCGGCGCGCCGGATAGCACGCCCCGAGGCGGAGTTGCAGACAGCGCTTTTGCCCGGCGAGTTGTGTGCGGCCGTGGCGCATCTAAGTGACGAGGCCGATTTGCTCTCCCAACAGATGGCTCAGGATGCGCTGCGGATGGTGGTGGGGTTTCTGGAATGGAATGGGCAGTCCGCGGGCGCTGCATCCCTTTGCGCGCCCCTGCTGTTGTATCCTGTGGACTGGGTGCATCGCGGCGAAGGTGAACGGGAGCGGGTGGGAATCCGGGGTGGGGATCTGCCCGAATTCAACGAGCCGCTTCGCGCCCGGTTGGAGGCGGATTTTCAAATTCAGCTGCCTGTTTGGGACGCACAGACTTCGCTGGAGAGCTACTGGGACAGCGTGTGGGAGGCGGTAGGCAAACGGGAGGGATGGCGCGTGGTGCGCGGAGCGGCGCTTGGTGTGTTTCCGGCGTCTCCCCAGGCGATGGCGGCCGATGTGGGCCCGCGGAACTGGGGTGGGTATCAGGCTCTTGCGACTTCCGGGGTGTTGCGTTTGCTTTTGGAACGACCGGATGCGGAGGCTTTGGCGTCTTTGGATTCTGAGGGAGGGGAATGCATTTCCCCGGGGGGCGTTCCGGAGAAAGAGGAAAATACGTTGCCGTTTTTTGTGGAGGCGGATGCAGATCAGAGGAGGGTCGTGCGGGCGGTGCTCCGGGGGCGGAATGTTCGGGTGGATGGGCCCCCGGGAACGGGAGCCACCCAGACGATGCTGCATGTGCTGGCGGCGTTTTTGGCACGGGGCAAAAGTGTTCTCTTTGTATCCGAGCGGGGCACTGCACTGCGCGAGATGGCGGAGCGTGCGCGGGGGATGGGACTGGGGCCGTTTTGCTTGGAGTTGTTTGGGCACGGGTTGCGCCGGGGGGCGCTTTTGGCGGGGGTGGTGGAGCGGCAGGCGGTGCAGGCTCCGCAGGAGTTCCCCGATTTGGGGGCGCCCCGCGCCGAGGTCGATGCGAGGTTGCGGTTTCTCCAGCAGCATTTGGCTCTCATGGCGCAGCCGTTTGGTCAGCTGGAGATTTCGGACAGGGGGCACTGGCGCCAGCTGACTTTGCAGGACGTCATGTGGGAGGACGTGGCGTTGCGGGCGGAGGCACCGCCGCTTGCGGGGTTGGACCGGGTGTGGCTGGAGGACGTGGAGCTGTTGACGCGAGCGGACCGGGAGCGGAGGCGCACGCGGTTGGCGGCGTTGGAGCGCTCCGCGCGGGAGATGCGCGAGAAATGGGGCGGCATGGAGAGCCATCCATGGAGCTTTGTGACGCGCGGGGATATTCAGCCTGTGGATGTTCCCGACATTGAGGAGGTTGCCGCGCAGGCCTTGGTGCGGTTGGAGGAGTTGCAGGCCTGCGGCGATGCGTTGATTGCCCGAATGCGTTTTGATGTGGAGTCTTCAACGCTCTCCGAAGCACTTGATTTCGCCCGTCTGTTGCAGTCCGTGCCGCTGCCCCCGGAGCGCGCCCCGGATTTGCTGGTTCGGATGTTGCTTTTGTCGCCCGAGGCGGAGGGCCGGGTGCGCGAAACCCTGGGTTTGTTGCGTGAAGGGGAGAGGCGCCGTGAAATGCTCGCCGGGTTTTTTGAAGGGCGTCCGCCGGAGACTTTGGAGGAGGAGGAATGGGGTGAGGCGGTGGGCGGTGCGCGCAGGGCAGGCTTGGGTGATGTGGCGCTGAAGGGAATCGCGGCCGGAGCGGAACAGCTCAGGCAGCGGGTTGCCTTGTGGGAGAAGCTCAAACCTTTTATTCAGAAATGCCTCATTACCTTCGGGCTGGGGGAGATGCCGGTGACGGGGCCGCTGCTTCGGCGGGTGGCGCAGGCGCTGGAGTTGCTCGCGAGTGTGGAGCGCCGGGTGTTACTGGTCCGCAGTGCTGTGATTTTGGAGGAGGTTCAGTTGCCGGTGTTGGAGGCGGCCCTGAACGCGGCGCGTCAGCTGCGTGAGGCCGAGCAGCGGGTGCGCTCGGTCTACGCCTACGAAGTGCGGGTTTCCGAGC
>JBILWF010000503.1:0-3226 GCA_044370075.1 Chthoniobacteraceae bacterium
AGACGGGACGCCGCCTGGTCATGATCGACACGGACTCCCTGGTGGCCTACGCGCGGGAAATTGTCGAAACCCCCTCCGATTTCACGCGGCGCGACTCGACTAAACAGCGCGCGATGGCGCGCGTCAAAACGATCGTCGAAAAGCTGGCATGGGCCCCTTTTGGCTCCCAAAAAATTCCCCGGGCCGAGAAGTCCCGCCTTGAGCGGAGCATCACCGCTATCCGCACCGAAGCCGAAGCGTGCTTTCTTCAACCCGGTTGCCTGCGCGGCGGGGAGGAGGCGTTCGAGCGCATGCTGCAGCGGCTGAACGCAGAGGTGTGGAGCAGTCCGCTCGCCTTGTAGGCCCCGGGGCCTTGGCGTGGGTGGGGTGGCCGGTTGCGGCGTGCGTCTGCCTGTTTGGTGATGTGACGCACCCGCGGGGGAGGTCCGGCGCGACTTTGGCGGGTTTGCGGAAGCGCGCATCGAACTGGCGGCGGGGATGCTGGCCTGTCTTACTCTGGGCCATGAGTGCATGCCCTCCACAACGCCACGGGTGCGTGATCCGTTTGCGTACCGGTTGCTACGCGGAATATACGCGGTACCACGCGCAGGTTTGGCCCGAGATTCTGGCCATCCTGACGCGCTGCAATATCCGGGATTACTCCATCTACCACCATGAGGGGTGGCTGTTCGCGAGCTTCGAGTACCACGGTGCAAATTATGCGGCGGACATGGCGGCGATGGCTGCGGAGCCCGTGATGCAGCGCTGGTGGGCGATCATGGAGCCCATGCAGGAGCCGCTGCCGACCCGGGCCCCGGGCGAGTGGTGGACGCGGATGGAGGAAGTTTTTCGTTTGGATTGAGAGCGGCTCGGATGCCCCGGCTGTCCGGGATGTCGGGTGCCGCCCGGCGTCGGGATGCAAACAGGGGTCGCCCTCCGTGTTCCCAACCGCTAAGCTCTCCCCAAGACCTTACCCCTTATGAAAATCCGCCCCCTTGTGCTTGGCCTTGGTGTCCTTGTCGTATCCGCCCTATCACGCGCCGATGCCGTGCCCGAAGCTGCAATTCCCCTCTGGTCCTCAAAAGCCCCCGGGGCGCTGGGCGATGCCGAGCACGACGTTCCAACTCTCACGGCATTTTTGCCGGAGGCACACAAAGCCACTGGAGCCGCTATCGTGATTTGTCCCGGCGGGGGCTACGGCGGCCTCGCCCCCCACGAGGGTGCCGGGTACGCCGAGTGGCTTGCGGAGAACGGCGTCGCGGGAATTGTTCTCAAGTACCGTCTGGGTTCCAAGGGTTACCGGCACCCGGTCATGCTGCAGGATGCGGCCCGCGCCGTGCGCCTGACCCGGGCGAAAGCCGCCGACTGGAAGCTGGATCCGAAGCGCATCGGAATCATGGGCTCGAGCGCGGGCGGCCACCTTGCCTCGACGCTGATGACGCATTTTGACGCGGGCGTTCCGGATTCGGCCGATCCGGTTGAGCGCCTCAGTTCTCGGCCCGACATCGGTATTTTGTGCTATGCGGTGGTCACCATGGGGGAACATACGCATGCCGGTTCCAAAAAGAACCTGCTTGGCGGGGAGCCGTCCGAGGAGTTGGTCCGACAGCTTTCCAACGAGTTGCAGGTTACCTCGGACACGCCCCCGGCGTTCATCTGGCACACGTTTGAAGACAAAGGCGTGAAGCTGGAGAATTCGACCCAGTTTGCGGCTGCGCTGCGGTCCAAGGGCGTACCTTTTGAGCTGCACATTTTTGAGAAAGGCGGCCACGGGATTGGCTTGGGCGGTGGGCGCAAGGGAGGCATCCAGCATCCCTGGGGGGACGTGTGTTTGCACTGGCTGCGGGAGCGCGGTTTTGTGCGTTAAAATCCCGCCGGGTTTGGCTGGGCCGGTTGCATGGCAAGGTGCTGCGGATTCCCGGATGGTTTGTTTTCGCTGGCCGTAGTTAGTTTGCTCAAAAATCGGGGGATTCTGGCGGTTGCCAATTCAAAGCGCCCGATGCATTTTGGTGGAAAACATTCGCCCTAAGGTGCGTTTCCGTGACAAACCATCCGCTCCGCGGCGTTAAGTTGGTGAAAAGCAACATAGGTTGGTCTTTCGATAAAACTATGAAACTCCACAGAGCTTCTGTCGCAGCCCTCGGTTTGTCTTCGTTTCTTTCCCTTGCATACGCTCAAACTCCTCCACTGGAGGGGGGCAGTGTAACGCTGGCCGGAAATGTTTTCGGGGGCGCGGGAATGCTTTTGCTCAGTCCCGGCGTATTGCAGCTGGGCTCTCCCGGTGATGCCATTGCCCCGCGGGTATTGGCCCCGGACGGTTCCCAACCCTTGGTGCTCTCCGGGACCTTGCAGTTTGTAGCGAACGTCCCCGGTGAAACTGCAGGGGGCTCTGGGTTTTTGCTTCGCCCTCAGTTCCCGATGATCTCGTTAACAGCGCCCGATGGAATCATTCGTCTGGATCCACGGGAGTGGGATGGAACCTTTAATGGAAACCCGCCTGCGCGGGAGAATCCTCCGGTTGGAAATTTCCCCCCTCCGCCGAGGGTGCCCCCGGTTGCGGAGGATGGAGTTATCCGAGTGGATCCGCGGGAGTCCGATGGAACTTTCAATGGAAACCCGCCTGTGCGGAAGAATCCACCGGTTGGAAACTTCCCCCTTCCGCCGAGGGTGCCCCCAGTTGCGGAGGATGGAGTTATCCGAGTGGATCCGCGGGAGTCCGATGGAACTTTCAATGGAAACCCGCCTGTGCGCGTGCCGGCCCCAGTGCTTGAGACTTCTCCGTCCGAAAAGGGCGACAATCGGCACAATCCTCCCGTTGTGGAGCCGCCTTCGCCGCGTGACTTGGGATCCGCTGCGGGGACTGGCGGCGCTGGGGAACGTCTGTACGATTTGTCAGTGAGCGTGTTCTCTTCATGGCAGGTGGGAGTGCCCCTTCCGGATTACGGTTTTATAACGATCCAGCGTCCGAGTCCGGGGGACGACTACTGGTACAGACTGCCGCACACGGTCTCTGTGAGCGGGGATCTTCCCGAGGGGGTCACGCTGGTTCAAAAGGGGCCTGGATTCCACGAGCTTGCCCGTCTTGCAGGGACGCCGACCCGTGCGGGCACCTATCCGGTGACATTCCAAGCCACGATGGCGGATGGCACGAAAACCAGAGAAACATCTCTCGTGCTTCAGGTGACCGAGCCGGGGGGCTTTTCCTTTGCCACCCTCATTGGTTACGGCAGGACCCTTTTCCTTTCAG
>JBILWF010000504.1:0-3224 GCA_044370075.1 Chthoniobacteraceae bacterium
AAGGTGCAGCGCCCCGTAAAACAGCGAAAACAAAAGAAGCGTGTGCACCTCCTGCCGTTCCGCCCGCAGGATCGCCAGAAAACGGGCCACAGGACTCACAGCGTGGTGACCGTCAGTTCCGGGCACGGCGGCAAAACCAGCACTTGCCGCAGGTTGCTGGGGATGCAGCACGGCGCAGGGCACCTCCCG
Source organism: Chthoniobacteraceae bacterium (assembly GCA_044370075.1). GTDB lineage: Bacteria > Verrucomicrobiota > Verrucomicrobiia > Chthoniobacterales > Chthoniobacteraceae > Chth-196. The sequence continues at coordinate 190 of JBILWF010000504.1, forward strand.
GGAAAGACTTTCCACACCGAGCAACCGCGCAAGCTCCGCACGGGATACACTGCGTGGAATATGGGACTCTCCCAAACGAACGCGCAAAATCCCGGCGTACACCACCACAATCCATTCCCGGGTGGCCTTGCTCCAGAGCAGCACCGGCGAGTCCTCCCGCGACAGCCAGACCGCGCGGCGCGCGCTTCCCTCAAACGGCGTCATGTTCCAACCCAGCGTTTTGCAGGCTGCGGAAAGCCCCTCCAGCGGATCCCCGCTCTCCTCCAGCAAGCGCGCCGCCGTGCGCGCGGACGTCAGATCGATATCCCCCTGCAACAGAGCGCTGACATCAGACAGCGTACGCAAGGATCGGGACACAGAACTCAACTCTGGGGAAACGCTAGGGACCATTGCGCCCATTCTTAGCGATGTTTGCCGCGGCGTCATTCCACAAGTATGTAAAATACCGGTTTAACCCGCGTGGATCCCGGCCGCTGACGCCCATCGCGGCCCCGCCCCCCCCAACCTTCCAAGAATTCTCACAATCTGCACCCACACAAGCGGCGATGACGGTTTGTGTTGTCAAAACATTCTATCCTGCGCTTGGTGTCCCCCCGCTCGGACCATGGCAACCCACCGCCCCATCCCCCGATTTCACCGCGTTATCCTGACATTTTTCCCGGCGCTATTTCTGCTGCTGCATACCGTCTGCCGCGGGCATGTCGCCGACACCAGCCTGTTGCGCGTCAGCGTTCTCCCCACCGGGCTCCGGCTCGAATTCAACCTCGACCTCCAAACCCTCTCCGCGATCCAGCCCCTCGATGCGGACCAAAACGGCGCGGTGGACCGCGCCGAATTCAACGCCTCCCTGCCCACCCTCCAACGCTTCTTTCAGGAGCGCGTGCGACTCACCTTCGGAAGCAAAACCACCGCCGCCCCCACCGCCGCCGGTGTCGAATGGCAGTCTGCCTCGGAGCACATCTCCGCGGGCGAAATGCGCAACGCACACATTCAATTTTCCTTCGAAAACCCCTTCCCGGAAGGCAAACCCTGCATGTTCCGCCTCCAGCCCGGAGTGTTCGAAACCTTCGGAGCCAACCACCGCATCATTTTCGGAGTCGTCGAGGGCGAAACTTCCGACCAAGCCGTTCTCACCCAAACCGAGCCCGCGATCGAATACACCCCCCGCTCCCTGCCCGCACCTTCTCCGGGCACCTCCACCGGGGCAGGGGCTGCGCATTCCGCAGCCAGTACGCTTCAACTGTTCTCCCTGGGCGTGGAGCACATCCTCACCGGATACGACCATCTGCTGTTTTTATTCACCCTTCTTTTGGCCGCCTCCCGCTGGGGCCAGATGGTCGCCTGTGTCACGGCCTTTACCTGCGCCCATTCCCTCACGCTCGCCTGGGCCGCCCTCCAAGTTTCCCGCCTGCCCGACCGCTGGGTGGAATCCTCCATTGCCGCAAGCATCGCCTGGGTGGCCGTCCAAAATCTCCGCTCTCCCGAGGTCCCTCCCAGCTGGAGGCAAACCTTCGCCTTCGGGCTGCTCCACGGCCTGGGATTCGCCACCCTCTTTCGCGATCTCAACCTGCCGCGCACCGATTTTCTCCGGGGGGTGCTCACCTTCAACCTCGGCGTCGAAACCGGTCAGATCGCCATCCTCCTGCCGCTCCTTCCCGCGCTTCTTGCCGCGCGCTCCCGGCCGTGGCACCCGGTTTTTCGCAGAACCCTCTCCGCCGCCGCCCTGCTGCTGGCCCTCTTCTGGCTCGCAGAACGACTCCTTGCCTAACCCTCGCCTCCGAGGGAAAGCTGGAATTACCCGCCACTCCATGGCATCCCTACCGGATGGAATCCCGTCCGACGACGGACACCCCGGCGCCACCCCCCTCCCTCTGGAAGGCCGCGCTGCGGTCGTACCGCCGCCTGTTCATCTACGTTGTCCCTTATAAAAAACGCTTCACCCTGGCGCTCGTTACCTCGATCGCCGCCGGTGCCAGCACCGCAGTTCTTTTCCTCGGGCTAAAAACAGTCACCGCCCTCGTGCTCCGCGGTCAAACCGGGATTAAAAAAACCCTCCCCTTTCTGGGCGAAATCGATCTCGACCTCTGGCTCTCCCGCTTCTCCACCGGTTCCGGCATCGCCGACAGCCCCTCCCTGGTGGTCCTCGCCTGCCTGACCATACCCGCGCTCATGCTCCTGCGCGGACTTTTTGATTTCCTCTCGGTCTACTCCTTCCAGTGGATTCAAAACCGCATGACGCTGGACCTGCGAGCCAAGGCCTTTGAGGGAATACTCTCCCAGTCGCTCTCCTTCTTCAATAAGCAGCGCAGCGGCGACCTCATCCAAAGCGTCGCCGGACTGACCACTGCGACGGCCGGCGCCGCAATGACCCTTGCCCAAAACGCCATTCGCCGCCCCGCCGCCATCCTTTCCGTGGTGGTGACCCTGCTAGTCACCGACCCCCTTTTCACAGCCCTCACCTTCGTCGTATTCCCCCTCTGTATGCTGCCGGTCATCCTTCTGAGCCGCAAGGTGCGCAAGGCCAGCCGCCGCGAGCAGCAGGAAACCGGCACCTTCATGTCCCTCATGCAGGAAGCCTTCAACGGCATCCGCGTCGTCAAATCCCACGCCCGCGAAGCCCACGAAATCCGCCGTTTCGTCGCCTCCGCCTCCGAGATCAACGCCAACACAATGCGCATCACCCGGGTGCTTGAAATTATCGGCCCCCTCGTGGAATCAGCCGCCTCCCTGGGCATCGCCGCGGGCCTCTATTACTGCTGGTGGAAACACATCCCCTTTGACGAATTCATGGCCCGCTGCCTGGTCCTCGTCGCCCTTTACCCCGAGGCCAAGGCCCTCAGCCGCACTCACCTCGTTCTCCAAAACTGCATCGCTTCTTCCGACCACCTCTTCGGCCTCATGGACCAGCGCCCCGAGGTCGACGACGCCCCCGACGCACTCGCCCTCCCCTCATGCCGCGGCGACCTGCTGCTCGAAAACCTCACCCACCTCTACGGCCGGGACACCGCCCCCGCCATCCGTTCGGTCTCCCTTCA
>JBILWF010000506.1:0-3221 GCA_044370075.1 Chthoniobacteraceae bacterium
GGTTCCCCCGCCCGGGCCCTTGCGTCGAGAAACTTGGCGGAGAGTTCCAGCGTTGCCTCGCCCTGCCCGATGGCGGGTTTCAGGGGGCGCATGTCCACGAGGTAAAACACGTCACACGCGCTGGGCGTGTTGGCGGGGAGAGCCTTCTCGCGCTCCGCCCTCTTGAAGAGCAGGGCGTATTTCGGCCGGGGTTGTCCTGAAAGCAGCGGATTGGGTACGAGGGCCGAATCGTCCCCGCTCCACATCCCGAATTTCTGCGGAAACCCGCCGGGCAGGGAGGCGGGTTTGGCCTCTGTCTGCGGGGCTTCCGGCAGCAGGGCACAGTGGGAAAGAACGCGAGAGGACTTCTCCCCGAAGCCCCGGGGCGTGCCCAGCAGGGCAAGGGCAACGCCCGCGGCGGCCGCCGCCACGGTGCGCCACTTAAACCAGGCCCGGAAGGCGCCGGGCCGGGAAGGCAGGGTCCCCTGCGCGAGCTGGCCGGAGATCCCGCGAACCACCCATTTGGAGGCGGCGCAATGCAGCAGGCCGTGGAATTGGGCCGCTTCGCGGAAATGCTCCAACGCCCGGGGCGATACGCGCAGAATCTCGTTCAATTCCGCTGCCTGCGCATCCGAGAGCTGACCGTCACACCACGCCTGCGTCAGGGTCTCGAGCCGGGGGGTGTTCATACCGTGGGGGAGGGGTTCAGACGGCCCGCGCACTCCCTCAGGAAGTGCCGGGCCCGGGTGAGAGCCACGCTCACCGCGTTGGGTTTCCATCCCATCTCCGCGGCAATCTCTGCGGGCGACTGGTTGCGGTGGTAACGGCGCAGAATGAGTTCCCGGGCGGTCGGTGCCAGCCGGTCCATGCAGTCCTGAAGGGCGGCGGTGTACTCCTGCAAACACAGTTCGGTGGGAATCTCGCCGCTGTAGAGAAGTTCCACCACGTCCTCGTTCAGGCGTGCGGTGCGGCGGGAGCGTGTTCGCTGAAAATTGAGGGTCTCGTACCGGGAGACGGTGCAGGCCCAGGCTAAAAAGTTGGTTCCATCCGTCCACGCATGGGCCTTGCGGCTGAGGGTCAGGAACACTTCCTGAAGAATGTCTTGAGCGTCGGAAAAATTTGGCTCGATGGAGCACACATACGCCAGCAGGGATTCCCGGTGCTGTACAAAGAGCTGCTGGACGCGCAGCAGGTGCGGGTCCAAGGGGGGCGTCTGTGGAAAATCCATACTCTCGAATAGGACAGCCGGGCGACGGCCGGAGTTAGCAAAAAAAATGCGGGCGATTTCGAGGTATTCCCGGGGAAGGTGGGAACCGGAAGGCGAGCTGCCCGCCCGCTGGCTCCAGGCAGGGGAAGGGCCGCGGAAGGCTCCCGGGGGCGTGGTTTGTGGATGGAGGATTGGGGCGCAGGGATTTATCGGGACCGGCGCGAAGCGACACGTGGGAGTTGTCTGCGTTTTGCACGCCGAGCCTGGGTAAAGACCGGTCGGGGTTTGCCAACTCTGCCAGAGCCGGTGCGCGCGGTACCCCATCCATGAAAAAACGTCAACGGCCGGCGGCCGTTATCATCGGCAAACGATCCTTTGGTGCGCTGCGGCCGTTACGCTTGAGTCGACTCAGAAGCTCTTGGAGTTCCTTACGCTTTGCTTCCTCCTTGAAGTACAGGTTTACGGTTTCGCCCGGATCCTTTGCGAGATCGTAAAGTTGTCCCGCCGCATCAGGCTCCCGTTCAGGGACTGCATATTTGGCAAGCTCCCCTTCGTACTTGTTTCCACCCGATCCACTGTGGTCGAGGTACTTCCAGTTCCCCTGGCGGATCTGAAACTGACCCCGGAAACCTTGCGTGAGCAGGTGGGGCCGGATCGGCCTCTCCTCGCCCTGTTGTCCCAGTATTGCGGGTAACAGGTCGAAACTGTCCACAGCCACGTCGTCGGGAAGCGCGTATCCGGTGGCCGACGCGAGAGTGGCAAAGATGTCCGTGGTATTCATCAACTGTGCGGTGACTTGGTTGGGAGGAATCTTCGCGGGCCAGCGGGCAATGAATGGAACGCGGTGGCCGCCTTCCCAACCGTCGCGCTTCATGCCACGCCAGCCGCCGACGGGATCATGGCCGTGATCCTCACGCATCCAAACGACATGACGGGTTTCCGCTCCATTGTCGGCGTGGAAAAGGAGGAGGGTTTGGTCATCGATACCGCTTTCCTTAAGTAGGTCGATAAGACGCCCTACGAGGACATCGAGTTGATGCACGAAATCTCCGCGCGGGCCGGCGTTGGTGGAGCCCGCGAACTCAGGGGCCGGCAGAACCGGTGCATGGGCAATCTGGGTGGAGAGCACCGCGAAGAAGGGTTGGTCCGGATGGTTCTTCCGATGCGTGGTGATAAACGTGCGCATTTTGTCGTAGAAGAGCAGGTCCGCCTTCACAAATTCGTAACCCGGAGCCATCCAACCCTCGTCATTGTCCCAACGCCACTTGCCGCCCGGGTTGGGCAGCGTTTCACTCGAGTGCGGGCGATCCGCTGGAACGGGAACCATGCCGTTCTCGATGTAGAGGTACAGCGGATCGGTGGTCGGGCAATTGGGAGTGATGAACGATTCGTCAAATCCGCGGGCGTTCGGGCCATCGACCAACGGGGTGCTTTTGGCGTAGTCAATGAGGCGCGAGGTTTCAAAGCCGCCGCGGAGTGGCTTCCCGTCTTTATCGAGCCAGGTCAGGCCGACGTGCCACTTGCCGAACACGCCGGTGCGGTATCCCTGTTTGCGGAGCATGTCGCCGAGCGTGACGGTGCCCGGTTTCAGATAACTCGGTCCGGCGGGCCCCTCGAAGGCTATCCCGCCGCCACCGGTCGACCGGTAGATCTGCTGCCCGGAAAACAGGCTGTAGCGCGAAGGCGAACAGATCGTCGATGCGCTATGCGCGTCTGTGAAGCGGATCCCCTCGGCGGCCATGCGGTCGATGCGGGGTGTCTTATAGGCCGCCGCGGGATTGTAGCAGGAAAGGTCTCCCTGCCCGAGATCATCCGCGTAGACGATCACGATGTGGGGCGGTTTCGCGGCCCAAGCGGGTGTTTGCGATCCCGCGATGGCGAACAGCACCGCGGCGAGCCAGAGAGGTGGGTGGGATATGGGAACCATCTTTAGAGCAGGCGGTCACGACATTGAGGGGATCCGTGTTGCGGAGGGGGCAGAGTCGGAAAAAGGTTGGTGAATCCCGCGATGTCCTTCCCGTAATTGAGCGGCTGT
>JBILWF010000505.1:0-3221 GCA_044370075.1 Chthoniobacteraceae bacterium
CAAGGGCATCTATCTGGGCAAGGGCGTGACCCGCGCGGTCCACAACGTGGAGGAAGTCATCGCTCCGGAACTCGAAGGGCACGACGCGCTGGACCAGGTTGCGGTCGACAAAACACTCATCGACTTGGACGGCACCCCGAACAAATCCAAGCTGGGTGCCAACGCGCTTCTGGCGGTTTCACTCGCCACGGCCCATGCCGCCGCCGCACAGATCGAACAACCCCTCTTTAAATACATTGGAGGTCCCAACGCCAAGGTACTGCCCGTTCCGATGATGAACATTCTCAACGGGGGTGCGCATTCCGATGCGCCCATTGATTTTCAGGAGTTCATGGTCCTCCCCAAAAAGTTCAACACCTTCTCTGAAGCGCTCCGGGCTGGAACTGAAATTTTTCACGCGCTGAAAAGCGTGCTCAAAGGACGCGGCCTCTCCACGGCAATTGGAGACGAGGGCGGCTTTGCTCCGAACCTCAAAAGCGCTTCCGATGCGCTTGAAACCATCGCCGAGGCCGTCAAAAAAGCCGGTTACAAACTGGGTGAGGAAATCTTCATTGCTCTGGATGTGGCCTCCTCGGAGTTCTTTGATGCGGCCACCGGCCAGTACGTGTTCAAAAAGAGCGACGGTTCCCGGCGTTCCTCGGCAGAACTGGTGGCCTACTATCAGGAACTGCAAAAATCCTACCCGATTGTCTCCATCGAGGACGGGTGCGCGGAGAACGACTGGGACGGCTGGAAAATCCTCACCGACACCATCGGCGGCAGCACGCAACTGGTGGGGGACGATTTGTTTGTAACCAACGTCAACTTCCTGCGCAAAGGCATCGACCGGGGTGTTGCCAACTCCATCCTCGTGAAGGTTAACCAGATCGGTACACTCACCGAAACCCTCGACGCCATCGAACTGGCGAAGGAAAACCGCTACACGGCGGTGATCTCGCACCGTTCCGGAGAAACCGAAGATACGACCATTGCGGACATTGCAGTCGCAACCAACGCGGGCCAGATCAAAACCGGATCGCTTTGCCGGACTGACCGCGTTGCCAAGTACAACCAGCTGTTGCGAATCGAAGAACTATTGGGTGACAACGCCGTCTACGGTGGTAAGATGTTTGTCTAACTTTAGCCCGTTGTGTCCGACCTGTTTCTGACAAACACCGCCTCTGCACAGCGCCCGGTTTGGGTCTCCCTCAACTGGGTGCTGTCTTGTTTCATCGCCCTCATCTTTCTGATGACTCTGGCGATCCGCTACCTCCCTGAAACATCCCGGCGGAACGATTTGTGGGCGCAGATTCAGGATCTGGAAACGACTCTTGCCCAGAAGCGGGCAATCCTTCAGCGCAATGAGCGGCAGGAACGCCTGCTCCGCACCAGCCCCGAGTACCTCGGGATGAAGGCGCGCGATCGGCTCGACCTCATGCAGGAGGGCGAAACGATCTACCGGTTTGACGCACCACAAAAACGCTGACACGGTGCCGCCGAAAGATTCACCCGCGCGGTTCGGAACACCGAAACGGGACGAACCATGACGGCAAAAACCATCCGCCTCAACCGGATTGCGCGGTGCGCGGCGGGCTCCATTCCTTCCCTTTACCATGGCCATTGATCTCTCGAATCTTGATTTCTCCACCCTCCGAGCCCGCCTGAGCGAGCTGCGGAGGTTTCTTTGACCTGCCCGCCCTGAAATCCCGGCTCGGAGAAATCGAAGGCGCCATGAGCGCCGCAGACTTCTGGAATCAAAAGGAGCGCGCCCAGCAGATGGTGGAGGAAGTCTCCGTACTGCGGGGCAAGATCAATCCTTTCAGCGGCCTTGAAAGGCAACTGGCTGACCTGGAGGTTTTAGCCGAACTGGCATTGGCCGAGGAAGACCTCGTGAAGGCCGCCGCCGAGGTGGAAACTGAATGGAACGCCTTCCTCAGGACACTGGAGCAGTTCGAACTCAAAATGCTTCTCTCGGGGCCGAACGACCGTTTTTCCGCGTTTCTTTCGGTCCAGTCCGGCGCGGGCGGCACGGAAGCGTGCGACTGGGCCGACATGCTTCTGCGCATGTACCAGCGCTGGTGTGAGCGGCATGGTTACCAGACTTCCCTCGTGGATGTGCAACCCGGGGATGAGGCCGGCATCAAATCCGCCACGCTGCGTGTTACGGGCGAATACGCTTTTGGATACCTGGCCACCGAGCGGGGTGTTCACCGTCTGGTCCGCATCTCGCCATTCGACGCCAACAAACGCCGGCACACTTCCTTCGCCGGCGTGGACTGTGTCCCCGACCTGCCCGAAAGCGCCCCGATTGAAGTCAATGAGGCCGACATCGAAGTGGACACCTACCGCTCCGGCGGCAAGGGCGGCCAAAACGTCAACAAGGTCGAGACCGCGGTACGCATCCGCCACAAACCCACGGGTCTCATTGCCGCCTGCCAAAGCGAACGCTCCCAAGCTCAGAACCGCAACCTGGCCATGCGCATGCTCGCGGCGAAACTCCAGCAAATTGAGGCAGACAAGCGCTCCGCCGAACTGGAAAAACAATATGGCGAAAAGGCCGATGTGGCCTTCGGATCCCAAATTCGTTCCTATGTTTTCCAACCCTACCAGATGATCAAAGACCTGCGTACTGGAGTGCAAACCAGCAACATCCAGGATGTGATGGACGGCGACATCGACGCGTTTATCGAAGGCAAACTCCGCGGCCTCACCGCAAAACGCGGTGCTTCGGACGACGATTTGGAATAACCAAGCGCTCTTCCCCCGTTTCGGTTTCTCTCCCCGCTCCGGGCGGTCTCTCCGTTGGGGTGTCCAACCAACCCCACACGCTGGACGGGAGGTCAGGCGGGACCTATGCCCCGGGCACGCAGTGCTCAGCCCCACAATTCACGGCACCTTATTTTCATCGGCGCGTAAAGTGAGCGTTTTCGCGCACCACAGCCCCAACACAAGAGATCAAGCGCGCTCGTACACGAAGCACCCAAGCTTTGCCGGCGGGATAAAACAACCGCCAAAGGGCATGCAAGCCACGACCAAATCTCTTCACTCCTCGCAATCCACCAACCAGACCCAACAACAGCCAATCGGTCCTCCAAACCTGAATTTTAACTCAAGACCGCGCAGTCTTGTAGAAGTGCACCCGGCGGGGGTCGAACCCACAACCTTTGCCTTCGGAGGGCAACGCTCTATCCAATTGAGCTACGAGTGCGCAACACTTCGGACTTAGAGTGTTCGACACTCGT